>CAYHDD010000018.1:0-13912 GCA_964355195.1 uncultured Rhodoferax sp.
ATCGTGGACATCACCTCCAAACTCGTCAGCAACGCCCTGAGCCACCACAAGTAGGCCCGTACAATCCGCACTTCGGTCGGGACATTAGCTCAGTTGGTTAGAGCAGAGGACTCATAATCCTTTGGTCGTAGGTTCAAGTCCTACATGTCCCACCAACTCAGGCAATAAAAAGGCCGCCAAGAACATACACTTAGCGGCCTTTTTCATTGGGGAATCCGGCAATTGCGTTGCAACGACGTACAAAGACATCTATTGAATGCCAGACAAAAGCGGGGGAACATACGGGGGTACGTTTAAGGTTTTTTGGGGTGTTTTGGGGTTTGGACCCCCCATGCATGACCGATGCCCAATGCAGAAGCGCAATTTGCCCACCAGATCGCAAGCAAGCCCGGTTTGCTGATTCCGGTGGAATGTATTTACAAGTCAGTCCGGCAGGGTCGAAACGCTGGTTTCTTAAATATCGTGCCGACGGCAAAGAAAATCAATTAGCGCGGGGCGGCTATCCAGACATGAGCCTGACGGCAGCGCGAAAAGCCCGCGAAGCGGCAAAGCTCAATAAGTTGGAGGGACGTGATCCCATTCAACTGCGCAAGGTTGAAAAACTCAGGGCCACAACACTGGACGCGGACACCTTCAAAGTGACGGCGCTCGAATGGTATGAGTTGAAATCGCCGGGCTGGAGTACCCAGCACGCCATCAGAGAAAAGCGTAACCTCGAAAAAGACCTGTTTCCCTTTTTGGGGGCGCGGCGCATTGGAGGGATTGAAGCCATTGAGCTACTGGCTACGGTGCGGCGGGTAGAGGAGAGAGGCGCTCTGGACTATCCCGGCAGCAAGAATGAAACGGCGGCTTGAGGGCAAACAACTAGGTGATCCGCTGGTGATCGAAGTGCAGTTAGCGCACGCGGTGAAGGATGCCAATGGACGCAGCTATAACCGCACCATCTATCTGAAACACCGGGCCACCATGATGCAACAATGGGCCGATTACCTGGACAAGCTGGCCATTGGTGCGGACGTGATCCAGTTCAAAGCAGCATAGCCTATACTTGCACCAATTCAAGTACAAGTTAAATGGCGGAAATCATGAAAATCGTTACCTATTCCGAAGCCCGCGGTTCGTTGAAAGCCGTGCTTGACCGGGTGCATGAAGATGCTGATGTGACTGTCATCAGCCGACGCGACGGTGCCGACGCAGTGGTCATGTCGCTTGACCACTACGAAAGCATCATGGAAACCATGCACCTGCTGTCAACTCCGGCGAATGCAGCGCACCTGGCCAAGTCCATTGCCCAACATAAAGCTGGCAAGGCCACACGGCGCGAGCTGGTCAAGGCGTAGCGCATGGCGCGTTCAATACGGTTTACCCCAGCGGCATGGGGTGACTACACCTACTGGCAGGGGCAGGACAAAAAGACATTGAAGCGCATCAATACACTGATCGAGGCGGCAACGCGTGAGCCCTTTGCCGGCATCGGCAAGCCTGAGCCATTGCTGGGCAATCTGGCCGGGTATTGGTCACGGCGCATTGATGACACTCACCGACTGGTGTACGCAGTGGATGACGCGGATATCGATGTGATCGCGTGCCGTGGGCATTACGACGATTGACAGCCCACAACGGCTTAAGCCACGCCTAGCTATCGGCTGATCCCCGATGGCGAACCAAACCGGGACACCCTGACCCGGCGGCGCTGGTTCTCTTGTCGGGGACGTGACGGGGGCGCGATATGAGTGCGAAAAATCCTTTGCCTCTGGTGAGGAGTGGTCAAGGTGACGAGTCCCCCAACTTCATTGAAGAAGCCGAACGAATCAATTTGGTCGAATTTATCGACTCGGTATTCCGAGAATTGCTGCGGATCCCGTGGCCGACAAATTTTGCTCTTCCAAAAGACGCGTTGTCCGAAGCTGATTATCAAACTTGACAGTCGGCAATTGAGAAAGTCCTGGGCCGACAGTGCAGCGTTTGCAGTGCGTCACCAAAGTCGGCTTACTGCGAGTCCAATTACTTGAGTTGGCTTGCCGGTCGCCACTATTTGATGGTCACTTTTGCGGTCTAAAAATTCAACTCTCGTTGGGGGTTCTTGTCGCTGCCCAGCAATTTTTGGGGCATGTCAGGTCACCCGGAAAATGTCACGACGGGAACATCTCACTACTTTCGCTCGACTTACCTCAACGGGTGCCGTTCAGGTTTCACAGTCGAACTCGACTCGACCACGCCCGCCTGCCTTGGCCCGATACAGGGCTGCGTCAGCGCGCGCGATCAAGGTTTCGCCGTTATCGCTGTCCGCGTGAAATGCGGCGACGCCCACGCTGATGGTCAGCGGGAGCAAAACGCCGATCGCGCCAAGATCAACCGGCGACGCCATCACCACCTGGCGAATCTTCTCGCCGATCGCAGCGAACTGATTCACGTCGGTCTCGGGCAGGATTAGCATGAACTCCTCGCCGCCGTAGCGCACCGCGATATCGGCCTGGCGCACGCTCATCGCGATCCGGCGGCTTACCTCTTTGAGCACGGCATCCCCCGCCGGATGTCCATAGGTGTCGTTGACCTGCTTGAAGTGATCGATGTCGCACATCACCAGTCCGAGGCCGGTTTTGTGACGCTTTGCCTTGTACACAGCCTCCTCGAGCCGGATCAACCCATAGCGCTTGTTTTTCAACCGCGTGAGCCCGTCGGTGATGGCGCCGGTGTAATTCCTCGAATTGCTCGCGACGAGCGCCATGTGCATGCCCAGCTTCTTCAGAAGGTCCTCTCCCAACGGGAGTGCCGCCGGTACGCCGATACAGATGAGTAGGCCGACCAGTTGCGTATCCGCGACCGCAGGCAACACAAAAATCATGCCGCCCTTGTCGCTCGTCAACTGCAGCTTTTGCGTGCGACAACCGTCGGCCACGATTTGCCCCGTCACGCCGGCCAGCAGCGGCCGCAAAATCTCTGCGTCGCTGACGAGAAGCGCCTCTAGCGATTCACCCCGCTTGCCGTTTCTTCTTCCCCGGCGCTGGTGCGCGAGACGCAGATCCAGCCACCAGCGTCGGTTTCGAGAAAGAAGGTCGCGCGCCTTGGGCGCAGCTTTTGCAGCAGCACGCGCACAAGGCCGGCGGCCATTTCGCCGATCTCCAGAGTTGTCGAGGCCTCCACCACCAGGGTATAGAGCAACTCGGACTCTGTGTGCGCCGCATCGACACGTTCGGCCATGTGATTGAAATTGAGCGCAAGCAATGCGAGTTCGTTCTTTCCGACTACTTCTGCTCGCGCCGCCAGATTGCCCGTTGCCATGCGATTGGCCGAGTGCGCGATGCTGCGAACCGAGCGCATCACCAGAAACCGGAACAGCAGCGCCGTCACCGCCATCACTAGTATCCCGGCGACCAAGCCTATCGCCAGCATGTCGCTGCGCCGTTTGGCGGTCTCGCGTTCCAGTGGCCACAAATCGAAATCGATGGAAATGAAGCCGGATGCGCCTGCCTTTTGCCGGTGACAGCGCAGGCAGGGCTCGGTAAACGGAATGGCATTGACGATGCGCATCGACCTGGCACCGTCAGTCGCCGTTACGATGGCAACCGCGGGGAAGTCTCCCAATCGGGTGCTGTCACAGCTCGGGCAATCAGGGTTGTGCGTGACTGCTATTCGAGTGCCGATCGCGGCGCTGTCGGATGCGGCCTTGACGATGCCGGCGCTGGTAAACACTCTGACATTCGCGGCGTCGATGGCATCGCGATGCAGTGCGGCTTCGGTGGAAATCGCGTTCCATACATCCTGCTCGCCGCCGGCGGCCATGCGCTCCGAGAGACTGGAGACAACAGTCAGACTCTCTCTGCTTGCTGTGCGTACATGCTGTTCGTGGGATTGCTGTTCCAGCTTGCTCTCGAATAGCAGAAATCCGAACCCAAGCGCAGCCCAGGTGACTATCAGTACGCCCAATCCGAGGCGGAACGCGACACGGTTCCACAGGCGTACTTTGAGATTGCCTTCGACGCGCCCGGACTTCACTTCATCAGCCATTTATCGAGCACGGCAATAGCACTACGCGGGAATTGCGTAGCCACGTCCCGGAAAAGGCAAGTACACGCATCCACAGCCTCAACGGATTGGCATCCATATGGCGCCAAGTATCGCATGACGGAGCAACCCTCGATCAGCGTGAAGAACCCCGATTTGTGACCGTTACTTCCGAGTCCACCATCATCCAATGACGGCAATGGAGCGACGAATTCGGAAATCTCAGCGCCCGCCTTGTCTCTTGCCGTCACACGGCCGCCTTTGCCAAGGCGGTGGCTGCGTGGATTTTGGGTCGATTTCAAAAATCCAAGCGCCTGACCCCCGGCATCTGCTGCGCCGCCGCGCTCCGACTACCCGCAGCGCGCATTCGAGGGCGACGCAGCTGGCTCGGAAACGCTCTTTTGGCGAATGGAGGTACGGTACGATCATCCCCTTGTGCTTGATCTGCTCGAAAGTTTCGACGATCAAATTGGAGAAAGCCTGTGTTAGCCCAGACCACCTTGACCTATTCCCTGATCGCGGCTCTCGCCGCTTTGATGCTCCAGTTCAACGCGCAGGCGCAGCCGAGTGCGACGCCGGTGCTGACAGCCGCTGCCGCGCAGCCCAAGTCGGCGTCGGGCTATGACCAGCCGCCCAAAGAAATTCTGGATGTGATGCGTTCGCCTTCGCCGCCGGTGGCCAACGTCAGCCCGACGCAGGACCGGATGCTGCTCGTTTCCAGGCAGGACTACCCGTCGCTGGCGCGCGTGGCGACACCTTTTTTGCGGCTGGCCGGGGCGCGCGTCGAACCCAGGAATCACGCCAAACACGACACCCCTGGCGGCAACGGAATCAAGCCCTGCGCCAGGAGTTTCGAGCTGGTTCAGGTTGCTGATGGCAAGCACACGCCGGTTGACTTGACCGGTGCAGCTTGTCCCGAAACGCCGCACTGGTCGGCTGATGGCAAGCGCTTCGCGTTTGCCAATGTTGCGCCCGAGTCAGTCGAGTTGTGGGTCGGCGACGCGGCCAGTGGCAAGGTGCGCAAGGTTCCAGGCGTGCGCTTGAATCCGATGTTCGATGGGGAGTTGCAATGGATGCCCGATCAAAAAACACTACTGGTCAAACTGGTTCCTGATGGCATGGGGCCAGCGCCGTCCAAGCCGCTGGTGCCGGTCGGCCCGAGCATTCAGGAAACAGGTGGGGCAAAAGGTCAGAGCAGCACCTACGAGAACCGTGACACATTGGGCAACAAGCACGAAGAGGATTTGTTCGACTACTACGCCGCCTCGCAACCGGCGTTTGTTGACGCCAGCAGCTCGGCCATCACGCGCTTTGGCAAGCCGGGCAACTACGAATCGCTGGAGCCAGCTCCCGATGGAAAGCATCTGCTCGTCAGCGCCATCCACAGGCCCTATTCCTACCTGACAACCTATGAGCGCTTCCCACGGAAGATTGAAGTATGGGAGGTGTCAAACCGTTCGAAGATTTTGGTGCACCACATAGCCTCGCTGCCGCTGGCTGATCGGGTCCCTATTCATGGCGTGCGGGTCGGTCCGCGTGATCATTCCTGGCGTGCGACCGAGCCCGCAAGCCTGGTCTGGGCTGAGGCACTCGATGGGGGCGATTGGAACGTCAAGGTGCCCGCGCGCGACAAGGTTTTCATGCAAAAGGCACCGTTTAGCGCGCCCGCCATCGAGATCGCCCGGACCGTGCAACGTTTCAGGGGTTTCGCCTGGAGCGAGCGGCCGAACACGGCCTTGCTGCAGGAGTACGACAACAACCGCCACTGGCTGCGCACCTTCGTCGTCAACGTGGATGACCCGCAGCAAAAGCCCAGTCTGTTGTGGGACCGTTCCACCGACGAGAAGTACGCTAACCCGGGCAACCCTTTGTACCGACGCCTGGCCAACGGCGCGCGCGTGCTGCGGGTCGATGGTGACTCGATTTACCTCGCCGGAACCGGCGCCTCGCCCGAGGGTAATCGTCCCTTCCTGGATCGCCTGGATCTGAAGACGCAAAAGTCAGAGCGCCTGTTTCGAAGCGACAAGAATGCCTACGAGCACTTTCTGGCCTTCAATGGAACCGATACGAGGAGTTTCATCAGCTGGCGTCAAACGGTGATCGAGCCACCGAACGCTTTTCTGCGGACGCTGGGTGCTGCGGTTGAGGCGGCCCCGGGAGAGGCCGTTTTGGCCTCGACCAAGACTGCTATCACGCACATTCCAGACCCCGAGCCTACGGTGCGCTCGATCCAGAAGCGCCTGGTCAAATACAAGCGCAACGACGGCCTGGACCTGTCGTTCACGCTCTACACGCCACCGGGCTACCAGCCGGGCACGCGCGTACCTGCCATCCTGTACGCCTACCCGCTTGACTATGCGGACGCTGCCAAGGCCGGCCAGGTCAGCGGCTCGCAGGCAACCTTCACGCGGCTCAGAAACTACCGGCTGCTGTTGCTCGCGGGCTACGCCATTATCGACAACGCTGCCTTCCCCATCGTGGGTGATCCCAGACGAGCCTACGACACCTACCTGGAGCAATTGGTGGCAGATGCCAGGGCCGCCGTCGATGAGGCGGTTCGCCTGGGCGTCGTCGACCCGAATCGCATTGGCGTGACCGGCCACAGTCACGGCGCCCTGATGACCGCCAATCTACTGGCTCATTCGGACCTGTTCCGCGCCGGGGTCGCCACCAGTGGTTCCTACAACAAGACGCTAACGCCGTTCGGCTTCCAAAGCGAGCGCAGATCCGTTTGGGAGGCGCCCGAGGTCTACCAGAAGGCGTCGACTTTCTTCTACGCCGACAAGTTGAAGACACCGATCCTCATCATTCACGGCGCAGAGGACGCCAACCCAGGCACTACGCCGCTGCAAGCCAACAAACTTTACGAGGCGGTGCGCGGTAATGGTGGCACCGCGCGCCTGGTCATGTTGCCGCACGAACCGCACTGGTATGCAGCCAGGGAGTCGAACGAGCAACTGCTCTACGAGATGGTGCGCTGGTTCGACAAATATGTGAAGAACGCACCGGCGTCGGTCAACGCGGGCGGCTGACGCGCCGCTCTGACTGGGGGCAGCGAACAGAGTGCCGGTTCAAGCTGATTACGGCGCGTCCCAGCCCTTTTGCAAGTCCCTTCGATCCCGCTTGGTGGGGCGGCCGGCGATGCTCAAGGCGGGCTCCGGGCTCAGGCGATGGGCCTCGGCAGCACGCGCTCTTTTCTCCAGGCTGGCCGCCGTTTCTTCGTACAGTTGCTGTGCGACGCTGGCGGGGCCACGCTGAGCGCTGAGTGCCTTGACCACCACGGTGCGCAGAATCCGGGCTTGCAGCACGGCGAGCGTGTCGCCGACCTGAATCTCCCTGGACGGTTTGACATCGCATTGCCCCACTTGCACGTGACCCCGACTGACCTCGTCGGCGGCCAATGAGCGCGTCTTGAAAAAGCGTGCTGCCCAAAGCCATTTGTCAATTCTGAGGCTGTTCATTGCGTCGCGTTCTCAAGTCGAATGCCGAGTCGTGCACGGGTCTTTTCAGCGGGGTAGGCGATGTTGCGCTGCGCCCAGTTCTTGAACTTGGCAGCTTCCGGGCTGGAGGCGGTTGACAGGTAGGCCATGAGTGCGTCGTCGCGCAAGTGAGCGCGCTTCTCGAAGAGTTGCCAGCCAGACGGATAGCGCTGCGCCAACAGTTGATCGCTGACCGTCACGCCAGCGATTTTGCGAAGCACGGCTACCGGTACCCAGCGGGCATGCTCAATGTCCTCGACAACCCTGATCGGAATGTCCTGGTAAGTGTAGAAGCAGCCCTGCACATCACGCGCCGCCGTATGCTTCAGGTGGTAGATCGACGCCTGGAGGACGCGCCCCAACAGTGGTATGCAGACCAGTGCATACAGGGGATAAGACAGAATGGCGACGTAGGAGCCGGCAAAGAAGGGCAGGAAGACAGAGCTCACAGTCGCCGTGAAGCCAAAGCAGCAGGCCAGGCCTATCAGCGTGAAGAGCACAAGTTTCCTGATTTCCATCGTCGCTCCCTGCCGGGGTCAGCCGCCGCCTGATTTGCCCATTGCCGAACCTCTCAAAATCGGCTCTCGAAGCGGGCAAACGCCTGTTCCAGTTCCCGCTGGAGCCGCGCCTTGGGGTTTTGTTGCAGGAAGGCCTTGCACTGTGCGCTGGCCTCTTTGGCGCCGCCGCGCTCAGCAGCGCAGGCCTTCGCCGGGCGCAGCCGCGCGATGTCTTGCCAATACGGCGCGCCCTCGACAAACGCGTAATGCAGGCTGTTGCGCGCCATGCTCTTGAGTTGCCGGTAGTCAATCTTCTGGTCCTGCGCCGCCCTCACATATTCCTGCGTCATTTCGGAGCGCGAAACGCCTTCGTCATCCGTCGCCAGCGCCACCGGGACGCCGTACTTCAAGTAGGCTGAGAGCGGGTGCTGCGTGCCGCTGACACCCAGTATGCCGATGTTGCTGGTGAGGCAGATCTCCACCATGATCTTGTTCCTGGCCATTTCCTTGAGCAGGCCGACGGCATCGTCTTCCTGCATCACGGCGACGCCGTGGCCGATGCGCTTGGCATGCCCGAGGCGGATCGAATCGCGGATGTGGAAGCGCAGACCTTCGGGGGGCACCAGACCGGGGGTCAGTTCGCCAGCATGCAAGGTGATCTGGACCTTGGGGTAATGGCTGTGCAAGTAGTCAAGCATGCGCATGTGCAGAGAAAAATCTCGCATCGGCACCAGCGCGTCTTCCGGCATCACCATGTTGAGGCCCACCACGCGAGGGTCGCTGCTGGCAAGCTCAAAGCCCACCAGCATTTGAGTGAACACAATTTCCTTGGGCAGGCCGCGCAGGACCTGGTACAGGTAGCGCACGGCAACGGTGCAGCCGGGTGCCGCCTGCGGCGTGTCGCAACGCAGCAGTTCACGCTGCCTGGCGCTTGCACCGGCGAGGTCCCGGCTTGCGGCCTTGACGGCATCGGGCAGCCCGTTCTCGAAAAGGGCCACTCGCATCTTGCTGAAGTCATCGCTCCAGCCAAGCTTGGCAGCCGTCTTGCTCGTCTCGCCGGATGCAGGAGTCAGCATCAGCTCCAGGTAAGTCACGCCACCGGCGCTGGCCCGTGAGGCAACTTCGGCCAGCATATCGCCATCGCGCCCCTTGTTCGACGCGCCGAATTTGCCGAAGCTATCAAAGAACTGGTCGTGGCCGCTGAGTGGAACCGTTGATGCATTGCGCATCGACCAGGCATCGATCATGCGCCGGTACATCAGGGGGTCGGCTTGTGCTTTGCTGGCTGCAACTTGTCCGGCTGCTTCGTCGCAGGGGGGCCGTCTGACAACCATGGTCTTGCTGTCCACACACAGGCCATCCTCAGCGGCCCAGCCAATCATCGACTCGGCGTAGATGGCGCCCGACAAATGGCTGTGCAGATCGCCACCTTTGGGCATGTCCTTGAGAAAGGCCCACAGCAGAGGTGGCTGCGAGCGCACCTGCCTGAACTGCGCTTCAGTTCTGGCCTGTGCTTGAGAAGCGCTTGCGGTGTCGCCGTGCGCCGACCACGCCAGGCAGCTTAGCAGCGCCACGGCGAACCGGGCTGCCTTCGAAGTCGGCCCAATTTTTATCATGTCATACCTCCATCGTGTGGTGTGAACCTTATCATGTTGGCCTGTTCCATGTTTTGTAGGGTGCCAAGCCGCTTATGAGTTCCTTGCTTAGAAGAATAGTCGCCAGCCTGGCTTTGACCTGCGCGCTGGTCGGCGCTGCGAGCGTCAGCACGGCGCAGAGCCCGGCTCGCGGCGCTGCCGCGCTGGCGAGCGCCAAGCCCAATCTGTTGGTCCTGATCGTCATCGACGGTCTGCCCCAGCGCCAGCTCGACAGCTACCGCGGCCAGTTTGGTCCGGACGGTTTTGCTCGCTTCATGGAGCGCGGCGTCTGGTTCCGAAACGCCCATTACGACCACGCCTACACCGTCACGGCGGTCGGCCACGCGGTGCTTTTAACCGGCGCCAACCCGAACCGACACGGCATCATTGGTAACGAGTGGCGCGATCCGCAGAGCGGAGAGCCGATGTACTGTGCCGCAGACCGCGCGGCCAGCTACATCGGTCACGCAACACGACCGCTGGACGGCACCAGCCCAAAGAACCTGTTGGCTGAGAGCCTTGGCGATGTGCTGCGCCGCGCTGACCCACGCTCCAAGGTGATTGCCGTCTCGGGCAAAGACCGGGGCGCCATTCTGCCGGGTGGCAAGGCTGGTACCGCCTACATCTACATGGGCAGCAGCGGCCTGTTTGCTTCCAGCAGCTACTACATGAGCACGCACCCGGCATGGGTCGATGTCTTCAACGCAGCCAAGCCGGCCGATCGCTACTTCAGGGCATCCTGGAACGCGCTGCTGCCGCCAACCGCTTATGAACGGGGCGTGGCCGGTACGGCACCCTGGAACCCCGCGGGTGCCGCCCTGCCCATGGTTTACGGCACGCCCACCGAGCCCACGCCGACGCCGCGCTTCTATAGCTCGCTGCTACGCGGGCCGTTTGCCGATGCGCTGACGCTGGACTTCGCGCGCGCCGCTCTGGCGGGCGAAAAGCTGGGGCAGGGCGCTGCGCCCGACATACTGTCGATCAGCCTGTCCGGGCATGACTACGTCAACCACGCCTTCGGCGCCGAGTCGAGTTTGTCACATGATCACACGCTCCAGCTTGATCGATTGCTGCAAGCCTTCTTCCGCGATCTGGACCACAACGTCGGGCGTGACAACTACATTGCCGCGCTCAGCTCAGATCACGGCTTCATGCCGACGCCGGAGTACAGCCACAGCCGAGGGCTGGACTCCGGGCGCATCGCCTCGACGCCGCTGCTGGCACGCCTGAATGCCGGATTGACCCAGCGCTTTGGCGAGGGCCAGTGGGTCATGGGCTTATCCGCTTCAGCGCTGTTGCTGGACCAGGCCTTGATGGTTCGACAGAGAGTGGATCGTCAGGCGCTGGCCCACGAGGCGCGCGCGCTGCTGCTGGCCGAGCCAGGCGTGGCAGCGGCGTACACACGCGCTGAGTTGCTCGGTGGCCCGCGCCCGGCTGAGGCCATGTTCGAGTCGATGCGCAAGACCTGGCAGGCGGACCGCTCGGGCGACGTGCAATTTGCCTTGAAACCGAACTGGATGTTCGGGTTGGGCACAGGTGCCACACATGGCTCACCCAACGAGTACGACACTCACGTTCCGCTGATGCTGTGGGGGCCACGCTGGATGCGCGCGGCCGCCATGCCCGAACGCGTCGGCGTTGTGGACCTGGCGCCGACCTTGGCGCGTCTGTTAGGTATTGCGGCACCGGCCCAGTCCGAGGGGCGTCTGCTGCCGGTCACTGCGCCTTGATGACAGGGCAATGCTATTCTTGCGCTTCGCTAACCAAGCGCCCGAAACAATGCAAAGGCACCCGCATGAACAGCGTCGAACAACTCCGCAGGATTCTCAAGCAAAGCCACACCATCGCCGTCGTTGGCCTGTCGGCCGAATGGAACCGGCCCAGCTATTTTGCCGCCAAGTACATGCAGGAGCACGGCTTTCGGATCATTCCGGTGAACCCGCGCTACGCTGCCTCCGCGACGCCGATTCTGGGCGAGCGCTGCTACGCCGACCTGGGCGAAATCCCGGAGCCGGTGGACATCGTCGATGTCTTCCGGCGCAGTGAAGACGTGCTGCCGATTGCGCAGCAGGCGGTGCAAATTGGTGCCAAATGCCTGTGGCAGCAGATCGGTGTCATGAACCAGGAGGCTGATCAGTTGGCGCATGACGCCGGTCTGGAGTCGGTCATGGACCGATGCGTCAAGATCGAATACGCGCGCCTGTTCGGCGGGCTGAATCTGGTTGGCGTGGATACCAAGATCATCTCGGCCAAGCGTCCGCATTGAGGAGGTTTCATGGCTGAACACCAATTTCAAAGTGAAACCCTGGCCATCCACGCCGGGCAGATTCCGGATGCGGCCACGGGTGCGCGCGCCCTGCCAATCTACCAGACCACCAGTTTTGTTTTCGACAGCGCTGAGCATGCTGCCAGCCTGTTCAACCTGCAAACGTTTGGCAACGTCTACTCGCGTCTGTCCAACCCCACGGTGGCGGCGCTGGAGGAGCGCGTTGCGGCGTTGGAAGGCGGGCGCGCGGCGGTGGCCTCGGCCAGCGGCATGGCGTCCGAAGCCATGGCCTTGATGACCCTGTTGCAGCAGGGCGACCATGTGGTGGCGGCAGGTGCGCTGTACGGCGGCAGCGTGAGCCTGTTGGCCGTCAACCTGGCGCGCTTCGGTATAGAAGTCAGCTTTGTCGATGCCACCGACGCGCAAGCCTTTGCTGCGGCGATGCGGCCCAACACACGCGCAGTGTTTGCCGAGAGCCTGGGCAACCCGAGCCTGACCGTGCTCGATATTGCCGCAGTGGCCGAAGTGGCGCACGCTCACGGCGTGCCGCTGGTGATCGACAACACGGTGCCATCACCTTTTTTGTGCAACCCTTTGCGCCTGGGCGCTGACATCGTCGTGCACTCGGCGACCAAATACCTCGGCGGTCACGGCACAACGCTCGCTGGCGTCATGGTCGAGGGTGGCAAGTTCCCCTGGGATAACGGCAAGTTCCCCGGCATGACCGAGCCGTCCAAGGGGTACCACGGGGTCAAGTTTTTTGAGACTTTTGGCGACTTCGGTTTCACCATGCGAGCGCGCATGGAGACGCTGCGCGTCTACGGTGCGGCGCTGTCGCCCATGAGCGCCTGGCAGATTCTGCAGGGCACCGAGACCCTGCACGTGCGCATGGAACGCCATTGCAGCAATGCGCGCAAGGTGGCCGAATATCTGAAGAACGATGCGCGCGTCGGATGGGTTAGCTACCCCGGTCTGCCCGAGCATCCGCAGCACGCCCTGGCAGCCAAGCAGTTTCGTCAGGTCGATGGCGCGCCGGGTGCCTCCGGCTTGCTGGCCTTTGGCGTCAAGGGCGGACTGATCGCCGGTGTGCGCTTCATCGAAGCGGCGCAGTTCATGAGTCACCTGGCCAATATCGGCGACACCCGCACGCTTATCATCCACCCAGCCTCGACCACGCATCGCCAACTTGACGCGGCGCAGCAGCTTGCAGCCGGCGTTCTGCCCGACATGGTGCGCATGTCGGTCGGGCTGGAACACATCGACGACATCCTCTGGGACATTGACCAGGCGCTGGGTTAAGAAGCCGTTTGTATGAGCAGCATCTTTGACCAGAACCTCGACAAGAACGCTGCCAACTTTGTCGCGCTGTCACCGATCAGTTTTGTCGAGCGTAGCGCTGAAGTTTTCGCCGACCTGACGGCGGTGCTGCACGGGCAGCGCCGCTACAACTGGGCGCAGACCCGCGAACGGTCCGCACGTCTGGCGGCCGCCTTGCGCGCGCAGGGCGTGAAGCGCGGCAGCACCGTCAGCGTGATGCTCTCCAACACGCCGGAAATGATCGAGGCGCACTACGCCGTACCGGCCCTTAACGCGGTGCTCAATACCTTGAACACGCGGCTTGATGCGGCGGCGCTGGCCTGGCAGATGAACCATTGCGAAGCGCAGTTGCTTATCAGCGACCGTGAGTTTTCCGGCACCATCCAAGAGGCGCTGCGCATCCTGCGGGTCGAGTACGGTCGCGTGCCGCTGGTGATCGATGTGTGCGACACCGAGTACACCGGAGTCGGCGAGCGCCTGGGCAGTTTTGAGTACGAAAGCTGGCTGGCCGCGCATGGGCCCTTGTCGGTTCTCAGCGGTCCGTCCGACGAGTGGGACGCGATCGCGGTGAGCTATACCTCTGGCACCACCGGGGACCCAAAAGGCGTGGTCACGCACCACCGTGGCGCCTACCTGAACGCAGTCTGCAACGCTGCCACCTGGACCATGCCTCACTTTCCGGTCTACCTGTGGACGCTGCCGATGTTCCACTGC
>CAYHDD010000019.1:0-13850 GCA_964355195.1 uncultured Rhodoferax sp.
CGGTCTGCAGCGCCTTGTGTTGTGGAAGGCACCAGCAGCGTGGACCCGCGGTGCCATGGTCGTCATGCACGGCGGCGGAGGTTCGCACACCAACTTTTGTATAGCCAACACCGAGCTCATTGCGGCGCAGGTGCGCTTCACGGAAATGGCGCTGACACAAGGTTTCGCGGTGTTTCTGATTGACTCTTCGGACCAGGTCAGTGACAACGAAGGGCGCATCTGCGGCAAAGTCTGGGACGACGAAGCAAGGCTTCGTGCGAACCTCGACTTACCCTTCATTGAGGACCTTCTTCGACAAGTCATTCCTGCCAAGCGACCAACCGGTAGTCGCAGCGAGATCTTCGTCACAGGGCACTCTTCGGGCGGCTACATGGCGGTACGTGCGGCCAGCCGCTTCCCCGAACTTGTCACGGCCTTTGCTCCGGTATCAGGCGGCGACCCGTACGGATGGTTCCGCGACTGCACACGGCGCGCTGGTGACCGCGTCAATGTAGCAGGAGCGGGATTCGATAGCGAAACCCGCCGTCAGATCGTCGAGCCCGGCGCATGTGAAGCCGACAGCTACCCCAACGAAAAGACATGGGACGGTGCTGCGAGCGCACCAAAACCAGCATTCCGTCAGTTTCACCATGCCCAGGATGGCATCAATGATCGCTCTTGTGTTGCCAAGGTGCGTGCTCAGTTGCTCGCTCGCGGGTACCCCCAAACCACACCGTTCATGCTCGACGGCGGCTCCCGCAGCGCCGAAGCGCATTCCTGGCTCGACGAATACAATGCGCCCTTGCTTTCGTTCTTCGCGGCGCGGCTGCGCTGAGGCAATGGATCAAACGATGTAATGTCCCTCGGACTTGTCCAAAATCAGAAAGCCACGCTCGATGCAAGCATACGACCTCGCCATTCCGACACTACCGTGCCGCTCGGTGAGTGCGACCGTTGCGTTTTACAAGCGTCTTGGCTTTGAGGGCGGTGCACACGAGTCCGATAGCGGCTACGCGATACTGCGAAGGGGGGTCGTGGAACTGCACTTCTTCACGCACAAGGAGCTTGTTCCAGCCAATTCATCCGCAGGCTGCTACATCCGCGTGCAGGATGTCGAGAGCTTTTATGGCTCCCTGTCGTCCAGCCAGTTGCCGCGTACAGGCATCCCACGCGTCGACGCCTTGGTGGACAAACCTTGGGGCCTTCGGGAGTTTGCCGTTGTCGACCCTGATGGCAACCTTCTTCGCATCGGACAGATTATTCAAAAGTAGCCGGCAGAATGACGCCAGAATTTGCGTCGGTGCAGGTCCAGTGCGCGTATCCTGCTCGGTCTGATCTTTCTTGCTGGTGCCATCGACGGTCGAGTTGATTGGGGCGCCGTCATTCATCTTCAAGAACTCAGTGAGTGCCCTGGGAAAACGGGCACCTGCGAGAGAATTGACTCCGCGCTAGACTTCGCCAGCGCTGTTAAACCCGTCGTGAACTATTCTGAAAGGAGACTTCCACGTGAATGCCACACTCGCCGCCCTCACCGGTTTCGTTGCCTGGAGCTTGTTTCTGCTGGTCGTGATGGAGGCGCTTCGGTCCAGGCTGGTGTTGCTGAAAGAGATCCCTGCCAATGGCTTCCAGCCCGACAACGCCAACCTGTCGCCCTTCATGCAGCGGCTGGCGCGCGCTCACGCCAATTGTGTGGAGGGGCTGCCAATATTCGGCGGTTTGATGCTGGTGGCTGTGCTGGCTGGCAAGTCGGGTGTCACGGATCCGCTCGCCTTTTGGCTGCTCGGGGCGCGAATCGTCCAGTCTTCGATTCATTTGGTGTCCTTGTCCGCTACGGCGGTGACTTTGCGCTTCAGCGCCTTCGCGATTCAACTCGGCATTGCGGTCTTTTGGGCGTTCAGATTACTTGTGGGGTAACGGCTATGACCCTCAATCAAGTACCGATACATCAGGCCACTGGCGACGACCGCATCAAGAACCCATGGCACCTCTGGCTGATTGGCGTGCTCTCCCTGTTGTGGAACTGTGGCGGCGCCTTTGACTACGTGATGACCGAGACGCGCAACGCCACTTACCTGAGTGCGTTCACGCCTGAGCAATTGGCCTACTTCCAGGCCTTTCCGAAGTGGGCCGTGGCCACCTGGGCGATCAGCGTATGGGGTGGCGTTTTCGGCTCATTTTTGCTTCTCTTGCGCAGTCTTTGGGCAGTACCGGTCCTCGGCGTGTCGCTGGCAAGCATGGCACCGACCTTCTTCTACAACTATGTGCTCAGCCATGGCTACAAGATCATGGGCGGGGCCGGTGCGCTGGCATTCACCGGGGCCATCGTCCTGGTCGGCGTTGGGCTGCTCCTGTACGCTCGCAAACTGAGGCAAAACGGCGTTTTGCGTTAGGCATCACAAACCACGGAAGACCACAATGACCACACCGACCAAGTACTACTGGGAAGACTTCAGCCCTGGCTGGCAATACGAGTCGCCACCGGCCATGCTCACCGCGGACCAGATCATGAGCTTCGCCCATGACTACGACCCGCAGACGTACCACACTGACGAAGAGGCGGCGAAGTCATCGCCCTTTGGTGGTCTGATTGCCAGCGGCTGGCAGACCTGCGGCGTGGCGATGCGGTTGATGTGCGACGGCTACCTGCTGCAAAGCTCGTGCATCGGCTCGCCTGGCCTGGACGAGTTGCGCTGGTTCAAGCCGGTGCGACCAGGTGACGCATTGCGGCTGCATGCAGTCGTGCTCGAACAGACAGCGTCGCAGAAGGACTCTGAGCGGGGCACGGTCAAGTTCCGCTGGGACGTTCTCAACCAGAGAGATGAGGTGGCCTGTTCCATGACGGGCCGCCAGCATTACCGCCGCCGCACGCCAGCGGGGAGCCTGGGCGAGCCGCCGTGAACCCTCAGTTTGCGTAGACGGCAAGCATGAACAACGCCACGCTGCTTATGGAACCCACCGGATCAGCCGGCGCACCTCGTCAGCTACACGCTGGGCGGTGATGCCGAAATGGGCGTACAAGTCTTTGGCCGGTGCCGACTCGCCAAAGCTGGCGATGCCAACCACCGCACCGCTGCGGCCGACGTACTTGCGCCAGAAGTCCGGGTGCGCCGCTTCGACCGCGACGGTGGGCAACTTGAGCGGCAGCACAGCGTCCTGGTAGGCGTCGCTCTGGCGGTCGAAGAGGTTGCTGCACGGCATCGAGACGACCCGTGTGTTGATGCCCTGCAAAGCCAGTGCGCCCTGCGCCTGCATCGCCAGTTCCAGCTCCGAGCCGGTACCGATAATGACGGCCTGTGCGCCCTCCATGTCCGACAGCACATAGCCTCCACAACGGATGCTTTGTTCCATGCTTGCCACGCTGCTGGCGTCGCCGCTCAGGCGCGGCAGGTTCTGGCGTGACAGGCACAGCGCGCTTGGCCCATCGCGGCGTTCGATCGCGTGCGCCCAGGCTACGGCCGTCTCCAGGCCATCGGCCGGGCGCCAGACATCGAGGCCCGCAATGATGCGCAGCGATGGAATTTGTTCCACGCTCTGGTGCGTCGGGCCGTCTTCGCCCAGGCCGATGCTGTCGTGGGTGAAGACGTGAATGACCCGAAGCTTCATCAGCGCCGCCATGCGAATGGCGTTGCGGCTGTAGTCGCTGAAGGTCAGGAAAGTGCCGCCGTACGGAACGTAGCCGCCGTGCAGGGCGATGCCGTTCATCAGGGCGGCCATGCCGAATTCGCGCACGCCATAGCTCAGGTGGTTGCCCCAGGTGTCTCTGCCGGCCTTCACGCAGCCTTTGAAGTTGGTCAGGTTCGATCCGGTCAAGTCGGCACTGCCGCCGAAGAATTCCGGCACCAGGACACTCAGGCTGTCAAGCGCGTTTTGGCTCGCTTTGCGTGTTGCCACGGCTTCGGGTCTGTCAGCAATGGCGGCCAGCAACTTCGGCAATTGCTCAGCAAAGGCGGGCAGCAAGTGGCCGGTCATGCGACGCTCAAACTCGGCCGCCTGCGCAGGGTGTTGCGCGCGGTAAGCCTCGAATCCCTGGCGCCAGCTGCGCTCGGCGGCGGCTCCGCGCTCGAGCGCGTTCCAGGCGGTCGCGACATCGGCCGGGATCTCAAACGGCGCATGTTCCCAGCCGAGTGCGGCGCGCGTGGCAGCGACTTCGGCCGCGCCCAGTGCTGCGCCATGCACATCGTGCGTGCCGGCCTTGTTGGGTGAGCCCTTGCCGATCACGGTCTTGCAGCAGATGAGCGTTGGCTTGCCGTTTGCCAAGCCTGCCTGTGTTTTCGCGGCACGTATCGCGGCGTCCACGGTGGCAGCGTCGTGGCCGTCCATGTTGGCGATGACGTTCCAGCCGTAGGCCTCGAAGCGCTTGGGCGTGTCGTCGGTGAACCAGCCCTCCACGTGGCCATCGATCGAGATGCCGTTGTCGTCATAAAAGGCGACCAACTTGGACAGGCGCAGCGTGCCGGCCAGCGAGCAGACTTCGTGGCTGATGCCCTCCATCAGGCAGCCGTCACCCATGAAGACGTAGGTGAAGTGATCAACGATGGTCTGATCGGGCTTGTTGAACTCGGTGGCCATCAGCTTTTCGGCGAGCGCCATGCCGACCGCATTCGCCAGACCCTGGCCGAGCGGGCCGGTGGTGGTTTCCACACCCGGCGTGACACCTACTTCAGGGTGTCCGGCGGTCTTGCTGTGGAGTTGCCGGAAGTTCTTCAGCTCGGACATCGGCAGTTCGTAACCGGTCAGGTGCAGCAGGGCGTAGATCAGCATGGAGCCGTGACCGTTGCTCAGAACAAAGCGGTCGCGGTTTGACCACAGCGGGTTGGCCGGGTTGTGCTTGAGGTGGCGGTTCCACAGCACTTCGGCCATGTCGGCCATACCCATCGGCGCACCGGGGTGGCCGGACTTGGCCTTTTCGATGGCATCGACGGCCAGCATGCGAATCGCGTTGGCCATCTGGCGGGACAGTTCGGGTGTTGGAGTGTTCATTTCAATTCATCTCTGCAAGTCTTGCTTTGGGTGTTGCGGGTGCTCACGAGAAACACCGCGGAACCGGCTTTGCCGGGCCGCTGATGTTGCCCCCTTGAGGGGGGAGGCGGCTACACGCAGTGAGCCGCAACGGGGGTGGTTACTTCATCTTTCGGTCCATCATGCGCCAGATGAAGGGGGTGAAGATGAGTTGCATGGCCAGTTCCATCTTGCCGCCGGGCACGACGATGGTGTTTGCGCGGCTCATGAAGCTACCGTCGACCATGCTGCGCAGATATTGAAAGTCGATGCCTTTGGGCTGGGCGAAGCGGATCACGACCATGCTTTCATCGGCACTCGGTATGTCGCGCGAAATGAAGGGGTTGGACGTGTCGACCATGGGCACACGCTGGAAGTTGACGTGGGTGTGCATGAACTGCGGGCAGATGTAGTTCACGTAGTCAGGCATGCGCCGCAGAATGGTGTCGGTGACGGCTTCGGTACTGTAGCCGCGTTGCTTCTTGTCGCGATAGAGCTTTTGAATCCATTCGAGATTGATGACGGGAACCACGCCGACCAACAGGTCGGGATATTGCGCGATGTTGACGTCGGGCGTCACCACGGCGCCGTGCAGGCCTTCGTAGAACAGCAAGTCGGTGTCCGCCGGCAGGCCTTCCCAGGGCGTGAAGGTGCCAGGGCTGTGCTTGTAGGGGGCAGCCTCCTCGGTGTCGTGCAGGTATTTGCGGCGCTTGCCGTTGCCGCTGGCAGCGTAGTCGCGAAACAAGGCTTCCAGTTCCGGGAAGAGGTTGTTTTCCGCGCCGAAGTGGCTGAAGTTCTTGTTGCCGGCTTCCTCGGCCTCGGCCAGGCGCAGCTTCATTTCAGTGCGGTCGTGGCGATGGAAGCTGTCACCCTCGATGACGGCGGCGTTGACGCGTTCGCGGCGAAAGATGTTTTCGAACGTGCGCGTGACCGAAGTGGTTCCAGCGCCCGAGGAACCAGTGATGGCAATGATGGGGTGGCGTGCTGACATGGGGATGCTTCCTGAAGTTACGAATTTCTACGAGGTGGGTCGGTTGCAACCAGCTTGTCAATGACGGAAAAGGCTGCGCTCGGCGAACAGCGGGTTGTCGAGCTCACGCGGTGCCGGCTCGGCGTGGTAGCGCTCGATGCGTTCAACCTCGTTCTTCGAGCCGAACACCAGTCCAATGCGTTGGTGCAGCGAGCTCGGTTCGACCTTCAGCATGGGCGCGCGCCCGGTGCTGGCGCGCGCACCGGCCTGCTCCATGATGAAGCCAATCGGGTTGGCTTCGTAGAGCAGGCGCAGGCGGCCTGGCTTGGCCGGGTCCTTGGTGTCGCGCGGGTACAGAAAGACGCCGCCGCGCATCAGGATGCGGTGCGCTTCGGCCACCATGCTGGCGATCCAGCGCGTGTTGAAGTCCTTGCCACGCGGACCGGTTTTGCCGGCCAGGCATTCGTCCACATAACGTTTCACTGGCGCCTCCCAGAAGCGGGCATTGGAGCCGTTGATAGCAAACTCCTGGGTGTCTACGGGCACCTGTATCTTCGGGTGGGTCAGCATGAACTCGCCCAGGTTGGGGTCCAGCGTGAAGCCGCTGACACCGTTACCAACAGTGAGCACCAGCATGGTGGTCGGTCCGTACAGCGCGTAGCCGGCCGCCACCTGTTCAGTGCCGGACTGCAGGAAGTCGGCCTCGACCACGTCGCGCTGCTGATCGCGTGCCTGGTCTTGCAGGTCTTTGGGGCAGCGCAGCACCGAGAAGATGCTGCCCACCGTCATATTGACGTCGATGTTGCTGGAGCCGTCGAGCGGGTCAAACAGCAGCAGGTACTTGCCGCGCGGGTACTGTTGCGCAATCTGGTACGGCAGGTCCATCTCTTCGGAGGCCATGCCGGCCAGATGACCGGCCCACTCGGTGCGCCGGATGAAGACCTCGTTGGACAGGACGTCGAGCTTCTTTTGAGTCTCGCCCTGCACGTTGACGGATCCTTCTGCGTCAGTGCCGTGATTGCCCATGACGCCGCCGAGTTCGCCGAAGGCGACCGCGCGCGCGATGGCTTTGCAGGCGATGGCAAGATCCAGAATAAGCGCGTTGAAGTCGCCGCCCGCAGAGGGAAAACGGCGCCGTTCCTCAATCAGGAACTGGGTCAGGGTGGTGCGATGACTGGACAGCATGGTGTGCTTCTTTCATTAGGACTGATGTCTAACTCGGCAAGTTCGTCATTGCGAGCGTCTACATCACGCTGCAGTAGCCACCGTCAGCGTCGGGCGCAGTACGGGAGCGGATGAATGGGGTGAGCTCATCGTGTGGCTGATCTCGGGTACTACAGCTGACCGGTTGACCCTGAGCGTGCCAGCGGTGCAAATGCGCCAGATCGACCTGGCTCAGGTCTTTTACCACGCGCAGGGCCGCGTCGAAGTTGTCATGCGCCGTGTAGCGTGTCGGCGTGATCACGGTCGGAATGCCGGCGGAGCGGGCGGCGCGCAGGCCGTTGCCAGAATCTTCCAGTGCCAAACACTGCGTCGGTGGCAACTGCAGCGCCTCGAGCACATCCAAATAGACTTGAGGATCCGGCTTTTTGACTCTCGCGCTGGCGCCGTCGCCAACCGCCGCGAACTGCTCGCGCCAGCGCGGACCGAGGGCGCGGCTGAGCAGGGCGGCGACGTTCGGTGGCGAGGTGGTGGTGGCAATGGCCAGTACCAGGCCCTGCGCCCGCGCCTGCAAGATCAGCTCCAGCACGCCGGGGCGCATCTCGACCGCGCCCGCATGGACGCTGCGCACATAGGCTTCGGTCTTGAGTTCAAACAAGCGCTTTAGCGATGCCTCGAATCCGAGCGTGGCGAAAGCGCTCAGCTCGGGCCGTGCGGTCTTGATGTAGTGCAGGATGCGTTCGCGTCCGCCGGTGACTTTCAGCAGTTCGATGTAGAGGGTGTCGTCCCAGTGCCAGCCGAGACCGAACTGGGCGAAGGCCTGATTGAAGGCGGCGCAGTGCGCGGACTCGGTGTCCGCCAGCGTGCCATCGACATCAAAAATCAGGGCCTTCAACATACCTATAACTCCGAGTGAGGTGTTGTGGATGTGCGCCGCATATGCAGGCACGGATTGACTTTAGTCGGGATTACACATAACTTCAAATTACATTTATTGTTTTATTCATCAGGTTAAAGTAATAGTTCTCTAAAACCCCTTTTCAGGCAACCAAGACCATGCGCAATTACAC
Organism: uncultured Rhodoferax sp.; assembly: GCA_964355195.1. Lineage (GTDB taxonomy): Bacteria > Pseudomonadota > Gammaproteobacteria > Burkholderiales > Burkholderiaceae_C > Rhodoferax. The sequence continues at coordinate 8,179 of CAYHDD010000019.1, forward strand.
CCTCAAGCAGCTTCAGACCTTCATCGAGGTTGCCCGCGACAAGTCGGTTTCCAAGGCGGCAGCGCGCTTGTTTGTGACGCAACCTGCGGTCTCGATGCAGTTGCGCCAATTGGAAGAATCCTTTGGTGTGCCCCTGGTGGAGCCGGTCGGGCGCAAAATCCAGCTGACCCGCGCGGGGGAAGAGTTTCAGACCCACGCCATCGCGGCATTGGGCCAGTTAAAAAACTTGGAGGCGAGCATGGCCGAGCATGTCGGGCTCAAGCGCGGTCGCATCGAACTGGCGCTGGTCAGCACCGCCAAGTACTTTGTCCCGATGCTGCTGGTGCGCTTCGCCAAGCAGTTGCCAGGCATCGAGATCAAACTGCACATCGACAACCGCGAGAACATCCTGGCGATGCTGGCGCGCAACGAAGTTGACCTGGTCATCATGGGCCGTGTACCGACGCATCTGGACTGCGAAGCGACCACTTTCTCAACCAACCCGATGGGCATTGTGTGTGCCCCCGATCACCCGCTGTCACGGCGCAAGCACGCACCTTTTGAGGTCTTGCGGGATTATCATTTTGTCGTGCGCGAGCAGGGTTCGGGTACGCGTGCCGCGATGGAGCGCCTGTTTGCACAGCACGGCGTTGAGCTCAAGGTGGCAATGGAAATGCCGAGCAACGAAACCATCAAGCAGGCCGTCATGGCCGGCATGGGCATGAGCTTTTTGTCGCTGCGCACCGTGCGCCACGAGATGGCGGCAGGGCACATCGGCATGGTCGACATCAGCGGCATGCCCATTGTCGGCAACTGGTATGTCACGCACCTGCGGCAGAACCGCTTGTCGCCGGCGGCAAAGGCCTTCAAGGGTTTTCTGATCGAGCAGGGTGGCCCCTTGATCGAGGCTTGGGCCTGAGGGCATCATGAGGTCTACCTTGCACAGTACACATCAGTGAATTCTGATGCTTTAGCAACAATATTTGACTATTACTGATGCACGAAGCTCCCTATAGTTGCGCCTGTCAAACCCAAATCGCAGCCAAATCACAGGAGCCCATCATGGACCAATCGAACCGCTACGCTGACCTCAGCCTGAAGGAAGCCGAACTCATTGCCACCGGCCAGCACATTTTGGTGGCTTACAAGATGAAGCCCAAAGCGGGCGTTGGCTACCTGGAGGCGGCGGCCCACTTTGCTGCCGAATCTTCGACCGGCACGAACGTCGAGGTCTCCACCACCGATGACTTCACGCGCGGGTTGGACGCGCTGGTCTACCTGATCGACGAGGCCAGCGAAGACATGCGCATCGCCTATCCGCTGGAGCTTTTCGACCGCAACGTCACCGACGGGCGCTTCATGCTGGTGTCGTTTCTGACGCTGACGATCGGCAACAACCAGGGCATGGGCGACATCGCGCATGCCAAGATGATTGATTTCCATGTGCCCGCGCGCGTGATCCAGATGTTTGACGGCCCGGCCAAGGACATTTCTGATCTGTGGCGCATTCTGGGGCGACCGGTGAAAGATGGCGGCTATATCTCTGGCACCATCATCAAGCCCAAGCTTGGCCTGCGCCCCGAACCCTTTGCCCATGCGGCCTACCAATTCTGGCTCGGCGGTGACTTCATCAAGAACGATGAGCCACAGGGCAACCAGGTCTTCGCACCGATCAAGAAGACGATTCCCCTGGTCTACGACGCCATGAAGCGCGCACAGGACGAGACCGGCCAGGCCAAACTGTTTTCTATGAACATCACCGCGGACGATCACTACGAGATGTGTGCCCGCGCCGATTTTGGGCTCGATACCTTTGGCCCGGACGCAGACAAACTGGCCTTCCTGGTCGACGGCTTCGTGGGCGGCCCCGGCATGGTGACGACGGCGCGGCGCCAGTACCCGAACCAGTATCTGCACTACCACCGCGCCGGCCACGGCATGATCACCTCGCCCTCGGCCAAGCGCGGCTACACGGCCTTTGTGCTGGCGAAAATGAGCCGCCTGCAAGGTGCCTCGGGCATCCATGTCGGCACCATGGGTCACGGCAAGATGGAGGGTGAAAGCGACGACCGCGTGATCGCCTACATGATTGAGCGCGACGCGTGCCAGGGCCCGGTCTATTTCCAGAACTGGTACGGCATGAAGCCCACCACGCCGATCATCTCGGGCGGCATGAACGCGCTGCGCCTGCCGGGCTTCTTCGAGAACCTGGGGCATGGCAATATCATCAACACCGCCGGGGGTGGGTCTTATGGTCACATCGACAGCCCGGCCGCAGGGGCCATCTCGCTGCGCCAGTCCTACGAATGCTGGAAGGCCGGTGCCGACCCGATTGAATACGCCAAAGAGCACCGCGAGTTTGCCCGCGCCTTCGAGTCTTTCCCAAGCGACGCCGACCGCCTGTTCCCCGGCTGGCGCGCGAAGTTGGGCGTGGCAGGTTGACCAGCAGACGGTTGAGACTGCGTGGGGCGCTGCATCTCCTCAACCGCAGATGTAGGCCCAGCCTTCGCGCTGGCGCTTGATCACTTGGCCGAGCCCGGCAGCGACATAGCCGATGTTGGGCAACATGTCCTCACGCGTGAGCTTTTGGCGGCGCATCGTGACCTCGCAGGCGCTGATGTGCACGCCGCTCTTCACTGCGTCGGCAACCCGTGGACCCTGGGTCGATTCGAGCTTGAGCACGCCGATGCCCAAACCGAGCGCGACGATCTCCAGTTCGATGTTGTCCGGTCCGTAGACTTCGCGCAGGTTCTCCAGGTAGTTGAGCGCCTGGTTCCAGAGCCTCTGTTCCGGTGTGCTGACCTGGATCACCACACGCTCTTTGCCGGGGCGCGTCGGAGCCTGGGCGTGTGCTGCCGCGGCGGCGGCCAGGGAAAGTCCGGCTCCGGACAGAAGGGCAATACGTCTTTTCATACTCATGTCTCCTGGTTTTCGATCGGCTATGGAAGCCGGGTTGGAGGATTCAGTCGCCCTTGACACCCATGCCGTTGGCGACGATTTCGATCTGTACATTGGCCCAACCGGCATTTTTCGTCAACGCCGTGGCGACGTTGAGTGTCTGATGCCAGCCCCGAGGCTCCGGGTTGCTCACCTGAAGCACGACGCTCGGCATCACGGCAGCGCCCCCGTTACAGGCCCGTGGCGCAGGCGATTGCTGGTGTCGAGGATTCGTCCAGCGCCAAATTTCGAATGTCTCATCAAATTTCCGTTATCGAGCAATTTTCATCATGCGGGCTGTCGTTCTGCATTGATCGCAGAGCGGGCCCGCTCCAATCGCTGTTCCACCTGGCTCCCATAAAAGTCTGGCGATCCGATACCCGCCAGTCGCGCTGCGACCTCTGTCCCATCGCACCCGAAGAACAGCACGGTGGGGGCCAGCGTGACCTTCCAGGCGCGCACCATCTGGTCGTGGGTTAGCGCCACTCCTTTGAAGTCCTGTAGCGTAGCCGTGCTGTGCATGTCCACCTGCACCACCGGCAACCCATCCTGCGCGCGCATCGGGCCCAGGTAATGTTCGCGTGCCACCTTGCAAAACGGGCAGCCATCCAGACTGACCATCACCACCAGTGGGTTGCCGCCTTTGAGCGCGAATGTCAATTCGTCGCGCAAGGATTTGGCGCTCGGCAGTGTGACGGGAGCGGCGCGGGCTATTCCCGGCAGACCCAGCAGCGCGAGGGCGCCGAGGCAGGCGCGGCGGCTCCAGCGTGGTCTCGCGATGCGCTGCTCGGTGCCGGGAGTCATGGTGCCTCGCGCTCCATCAGCAAATAGGTGTTGTAGGCGTTGATGCGGTTGGCGGCCTGAAACATCGGCATCTTCTCGAAGCGGCTCCAGTCAGCGTCCTGGTAGGCTTGTTCGAAAGGCGTCATGTCGCGCGCTGGCGGGCCCATGCTGGCGCGCAAATGCTGCAGGTAGTCGCGCGTCATTTGCAGGTCGGCGCGCGCCTTGGTCGATGCCGCGCCATGGCCCGGCACGATGGTCGTTGCGCCAAAGCCCAGCAGGGCGTCGAGCGCCTTGATCCAGCCGCCGCTGTCGGCCTGGCCGACGAAGGGAATACGCTGGCGAAACACCAGGTCGCCGGCGAAAAGCAGCTTCTTTTGCGGCAGGTAGACCACCAGATCTTCCGGCGTGTGCGAGGGTCCCATCGCCTTGATCTGAAACTGCACGCCGCCGACGCTCAAAGTGCGCTCTCCGTCGAGCCACTCATGCGCTGGCACCAGCCGTGTTTGTGGGTTGACCCAGGGCGCCATGTTTTCGCGCGAGGTTTGCAGGCGCATCTGCGCGTTGTCTGAGTTCAGGTACTCGCGCGCGGCCCCATGCGCGATGATGCGAGCGCCCTGCGCCTCGAAGGTCTGCAGACCGTAGATGTGGTCGGCGTGGTAGTGCGTGACGATGAGGTGCGTGACCGGCTGTGGCGTGAGCTTGGCGATCTGCGCCAGCAAGCGCTCGGCCAACGCCGGGGAGCCCAGGGCGTCGATCACGACCACGCCTGCAGGCGTGATGACAAAGCCGGCGTTGGAAATGAAGTTCTGGTTTTCCCTCGATCCCAGCGCCGCCAGACCTTGCACGTACCAGGCGCCGTCGGCAACCTGCTGGGGCAGCATCGGTGGTGGGTCGAATGTCTGTGCCATGACGCCCGGCCCAAACGCCAGGGCACCCAGCAGCGCCAGCCGCAGGCGACACCAAAGCGCGCCGCACCAGCGCCAAACTGGTCGGCGCCGGTGATTGTCCTGCCTGTGCTGCGCTCGACGCATGAAACGCTCCTTGACAAAAACTGACTCGCTGTGGCGCACTTGCCCCGGAGAGGTTCAGGCAACGGCAACGCCGGGGTTCGGCAAGACGCCCACCAGTGTCGGCCTGTTCGGGCGCCGCGCCGACACCTTCCCGCCGCGTGACTTGAGCCAACTCTCGACAACTTCCCAGACCTGCTTGTTGCCCTGGCTGCGAGCCTCTTCAGCTACAGGGGCCCAACCCGCCACCTTGTACGTTTTGTCTGCTTCCAACAGCTTTCCCTTCAGGCGCATGTCTTCAATGCGTTTGCCCATGCCAGCACCAGGGTTGCAACTGTACTGCAAGGCGCCGACACGCACCATGTCGCCGCCTTGCTGGTAGTACGGGTCGGGGTTGAACAGGTTGTCTGCCACGTCTTCGAGGATGGCCTTGATGTTTGCGCCGGTCATCTCCGTCAGGGTGGCGTAGGAGTAGGTGGTGGCGGTCATGTCCATCAGCCATTCGCGTGTGATGGCCTGCCCTGCCAGCAGCGTCGTGCCCCAGCGAAAGCCGGGCGAGAAGGCGAGGTCGGCGCCCTGAACTTCCATCAGCGCGTCCAGCAGCAATTGATCTCCCGTGCCATTGAAGTTGCCACGCCGGTAGAGCGTGCCTTCGGTCACAGCCAGCGTCTCGTTCAGCTTGGCAGCATACGGCGCGCGCACGCGTTCGATCAACGCCGCCATTTCCGGGTCGGCGGGCAGCATGTTGGAGAACACCGGCAACAGCTTGTAGCGGAAGTCCACCAGACGCTTGTCCTTCACCTCGAAGTCCAGCACGCCCAAAAACTTCCCGTTGGAACCCGAGTTGGTAACGATGGTCTTGCCACCGGCGTTGGCGACCAGTTTTGCGACCGGCATGCCGTCGTGGGTGTGGCCGCCCATGATGGCGTCAATGCCGCTGACGCGGCTGGCCATCTTCAGGTCGAC
>CAYHDD010000020.1:0-13843 GCA_964355195.1 uncultured Rhodoferax sp.
GAATTGAGTCTTCATAGAACGATTATCATTGAAGCGGTACAGATTCTAAAGTGATGCAAGTCCATGAAAGCTAATCCAGTCCTAGCGCGCCGTCGGGTTCAAAATGGTTTTACGCTGATCGAGTTGATGGTCGTGCTCTTGATCATTGGTGTGCTGGCGGCCCTGATTGTGCCCAGTGTGCTGGGCCGGGCCGACGACGCTCGCGTGACGGCGGCCAAGACTGACGTCAACAACCTGATGCAGGCGCTCAAGCTCTACAAACTCGACAACCAGCGCTATCCGAGCGCTGAGCAGGGCTTGCAGGCCCTGCTGAACAAACCCACTACCGCGCCGCTGCCGCCGAACTGGAAGTCTTATCTCGACCTGCTGCCCAACGACCCCTGGGGTAAACCGTATGTCTACCTCAACCCTGGCATCAAGGGCGAGGTCGATGTGATGTCCCTGGGAGCCGACGGCCAACCTGGCGGTGAGGGTAACAATGCGGACATTGGCAGCTGGCAGCCTTAGGCGCCAGTCGGGCTTCGAGCGCGGGATGCGTTGCAGTTTGTCCGGCTTGAACGCAGCGACGCGCAAGGGCCGACCGACATTCAGTGGTGGTTTCACTTTGCTTGAGTTGCTGGTCGTGGTGGCCATCATCGCCATGGCTTCGGCGGGCGTGGGTTTGGCCATGCGCGACACCACGATGGTGACGCTCGAACGCGACGCCGAACGCTTGAGCGCATTGCTGGAAGCGGCGCGGGCGCGTTCGCGCGTCAGCGGGGTGCCGGTGCGCTGGCGGGCCGATGCCGAGGGCTATCGCTTTGAAGGCATGAGTGCCTCCGAGTTGCCTCAAAACTGGCTGGATGCTGATACCAGCGTCGCCGGAGCTGTGGTGTTGGCGCTCGGACCCGACCCCATCATTGGCCGACAAGAGGTGACGCTGGTCTCGCGTAGCACGCCAGAGAAAAGTTTGCGCCTGGCAACTGACGGTGTGCGCCCCTTTACGCTACAACAGGCGCTGCCGTGAGCAAGCTTGGGGCGCAGTTTGGTTTCACCCTGATTGAAGTGCTGGTGGCGCTCGGCATTGTGGCCATAGCGCTCACCGCCGGCTTGCAGGCGAGCGCAGCCTTGACCCGAAATGCGCAACGTCAGTCCGACATATTGCTGGCCCACACTTGCGCCGAGAACGAGTTGATCAAGGTGCGCCTGGCCAAGCAAATGCCGGGCACCGGCGACAGCCATGTCAATTGCGAGCAGGCCGGCCAGCTGTTTGCGGTGACCATGGCGGTGCGTCCGACGCCGAACCCGAACTTCTTGCGCGTCGATGCGCAAGTACGCAAGGATCAGGCCCCCGTGCTGCGCCTGTCGACCGTGGTGGGACGCTACTGATGGCGGGCGGCCTGTCAGCGCCATCCCGCCAGCGCGGCTTCACCCTGATTGAACTGCTGGTGGCGATTGGCCTGCTGGCCCTGATGGCCGGCTTGAGTTGGCGCGGCCTCGACGGCATGATGCGTTCAGAGGCGCAGATGCGCCGGCACTCTGACGAGGTACTGGCCTTGCAGGCGGGTCTGGGGCAGTGGGGCGCTGATCTGGACGCACTGACGATTCAGCCCAGGCAGCCGAACCTGGACTGGGACGGCCGCGCCTTGCGCATCCTGCGTGGTAGCAGTGCCTCAGACGGCGCCGGCTTGACCGTTGTGGCTTGGTCGCGGCGCGGCATCGAAGGTCAAGGCCAGTGGCTGCGCTGGCAGTCACCCCCGCTGAAAACGCGTGGTGAACTTCAGCAGGCCTGGCAGCGGGCGGCGCAGTGGGCGCAGAGCCCGGGCGAGGAGGACCGCCAGCGCGAGGTGCGCATCGCGGCGCTCGATCAATGGCAAATCTTCTACTACCGCTCCGGCGCCTGGAGCAACCCGCTGTCGAGCTCGGGTGCCGCCGCTGACACCAAGGCTGCTTCTGACAGCACGATGCCCGACGCCATCCGCCTGGTGCTGGCACTGGCACCGGGCCAGGCCATCAGTGGCAGTGTCACGCGCGATTGGCTGCGCCCAGGTGTGGGAGGTGGCAAGTGAGGCGCCACGACCAGCGCGGTGCCGCCATTTTGATGGCCATGCTGGTCGTCGTGCTGGTCGCGACCCTGACCGCCAGCGCACTCTGGCAGCAGTGGCGCGGGGTCGAGATCGAGGCCGCCGAGCGCGGTCGCGTGCAGTCCGCCTGGGTGCTGACCGGCGCCCTTGACTGGGCGCGCCTGATCCTGCGTGAAGACAGCCGAAAGGGTGGCGCAGACCATCTGGCCGAGCCCTGGGCCTTGCCGCTGGAGCAGGCCCGCTTGTCGACTTTTCTCGCCGCCGACCGCAGCGATGCCATTGCTGCCGACGAAGCGCAGGACGCGTTTCTGTCGGGCCATATGCTGGATCTGCAAGCACGGCTGAACGTGAGCAACCTGGTGCAGAGCGGCAAGGTCGATGAACCAAGTCGGTTGGCATTCGGGCGCTTGTTCGATCTGCTGAACCTGCCGCCTGGCCAGCTTAACCAGATGGTTGAGGCCTTGCGCCTGATGCAAAGCAGTGCCAGCGACAACGCCGACCTGGCGCTGCCCTTGTGGCCGCAAGAGATCGATCAGCTGAACTGGCTCGGTCTATCAAAAGCCACGCTGGCCACGCTGCAACCGTTCATCACGATCTTGTCGGCGCCGACGCCCGTCAACTTGAACACTGCCTCGGCCGAGGTCATCTACGCCTGCGTCGAAGACTTCGAAATGGCCGATGCGACTCGCTTCGTGCGTGAGCGCAGTGTCTCTCACCTGGTCACGCTGGCTGACGCCGCCAAACTCGCCGGCCGACCGAGCACGGCCTTCAACGACAAGCAGCATGCCACGAGCACGCGCTTCTTTGAGGTGCATGGCAACCTTCAGGTGGATCAGACGGTGGTGCAGGAGCGCTCTATCGTGCAGCGCGACGGAATGGAGGTCAGGACGCTCTCGCGCCGACGTGGCGTCTTGCCTTCCGGCGCCCCTTTACAATGACCTGCAAGGCCTGCGCATGACCACTCTAATCGTTACCCTACCGACAGAAGCGCCTGACGCGGCGACGCAGTACGACTACTTGCTGAGCCCCGACGGGGTCAGCGTCGGCTCGCAGTCGCGCGTGCCGCTGGCCCTGCTGCCGCAGGTGGACAGCAGCACCGACGTGGTGGCACTGGTGAGCGCCGACAAGCTGTCCTGGCATCGCTTGCAACTGCCGCGCGGCAGTCTCGGACGCAAGATGTTCCAGGACGGCGGACCGAGCCGTCTGCGTGCCGTGCTGGAAGGCTTGCTGGAAGATCAATTGCTCGATGAAACGACTCAACTGCACTATGCGCTCGAGCCGCACGCCAGCGCGGAGGTGCCGGTCTGGGTTGCGGTGTGCGAGCGCAACTGGCTCCAGACAGCATTGCAGGCGCTGGAACAGTCGGGTCGGCCGGTCAGCCGCATCGTGCCGGAGTTCGCGCCGGATGTGATGAGCGATGCCTTGTACGTGGTTGGTGAGGGCGAGCAGGCGCAGGCGATTCTGAGCGAGGGCGGTTCGGTCGCCCGCTGGCCTTTGTCCAAAGCGACGGTTGCGCTGTTGAACTGGCCCGAGACGCGGCCCATCGTGACTGAGCCCGGTGTGGCGGCCTTGTCGGAAGAACTGTTCAAACGCAGCGTGACCTTGCAACAGGCCGCGCAGCGGCGCTTGCAGGCCTTGCAGTCGGGCTGGGACCTCGCGCAGTTCGAACTCGCCAACTCCGATGGCGCGCGCACGCGAAAGCGCTTGTCAGAGTCGTTCTTCAGCCTGCTGCGGGCGCCGCGCTGGCGCCCGGTGCGCTATGCGATGCTGGCCGTGCTGCTGATCAATCTGGCTGGTTTGAATGCCTGGGCGTGGCGTGAAAAATCACAGTTGCAAAGTCGGCGTGCCGCGATTCAAGAAGTGTTGACCAGTACCTTCCCGCAGGTGCGAGTGGTGGTTGACGCGCCGGTCCAGATGAGCAAGGAAGTGGCAGCACTACAGCAAAGCAGCGGTGCGGCAAGTGCGCGTGACCTGGAGGTCATGCTCACGGTTTTTGGATTGGCGGCACCCGCCAATGCCGCGCCCACAGCCATTGACTTTTCCGCCGGTGAGTTGCGACTCAAGGGGCTCAAACTGTCACCCGAGGAAGTGAGCGCCATCGCCTTCAAACTCAAACCCCAGGCCTACGGCATCAGCGTCGAGGCTGACAATCTGGTCATTCGGCAAGTAGCAGCACCATGAATCTACGATCTCTCCTGGCGCAGCGTTGGCAGGCCTATTCGGGGCGCGAGCGCCAGTTGGTCGGGCTCGCAACGTTGCTGGTGCTGGTGGCCACGCTGTGGTGGCTGGGCCTGGCACCAGCATTTGCAGCGCTGCGCTCGGCAGAGAGCCAGCGTCAGGCGCTTGACGCGCAGCTTCAGCAAATGAAAGTGCTTCAGGCGCAGGCCAAGTCTTTGCAGGCGCAGCCGCGCATCACGCCCGATGAGGCGCGGCGTTTGCTGGAGGCCTCGGTCAAGCCGCTCGGAGCAAGCGCGCAACTGAGCCTGGCCGGCGAGCGCGCCGTGATCACTTTGAAGGGGGCGTCGGCCGATGTGCTGACGCAGTGGCTGTTGCAAGTGCGCCTGAACGTGCGCACCACGCCGAGCGAGGCGCGGCTGGTGCGCGCCAGCAACGGCACCTGGGATGGCACCGTGGCGCTGAATCTCAAGTGACACGGCGTTCGACACCTCCCTGGTCATGGACCGTCACGGGTGCCCTGCTGGGTTGCCTGCTGACCCTGCTGCTGCAGGCGCCAGCTTACTGGCTGACCGGCCCTTTGCAAGCTGCGCTCGACGAGCGACTGGTATTCGAAGACACGCAGGGCACCATCTGGGACGGTTCGGCGCGCCTGGGGCTGACCGGTGGCGTCGGTAGCCACGCCGCCGCCACCCTCCCTGGGCGCCTGGTCTGGAAGATTCGACCAAGCGGGTCTGGCCTGGTGGCGCAGTTGCACGCTGACTGTTGCATGCAGCAGGCCTGGCGTTTGAGTGTGCAACCGCAATGGGGAGGCGCCAGCGTGGCGCTCGATGACAGCTTGTCGCAGTGGCCGGCGCAGTGGCTGGTCGGGCTGGGCACGCCCTGGAACACGGTACAGGCGCAGGGTCAATTGACCCTGACAACGCAAGCGCTGACGCTGCAATGGGCGGCCGGGCGGCTGCTGATGGGCGGGCGAGTACAAGTCGATGCGGCACAGATTTCCTCGCGCCTGTCGACTCTCAAGCCGATGGGAAGTTATCGCCTGGTCTTGCTCGGTGGTGCCACCCCCAGCCTCACGCTGGCGACGCTGGAGGGAAGTCTACAATTGTCAGGCAGTGGTCAATGGGTGGGCTCCAGGCTCCGGTTTGAAGGGCTCGCCAGTGCCGTCCCGGAACGCCAGGAGGCCTTGTCAAATCTTTTGAACATCATTGGGCGCCGTGACGGCGCTCGTGCCATCATCAAAGTGGGTTGAATCCGTATGAAATCAGCTTATTCACGACCTTGCTCAAAGCTCTTGCGTTGCATCGCCGTCGGCGGCTTGATTGCAGGTTTGTTGACGCTCAATGCGTGGGCGCAAGCACCGGCTGCGGCAAAGGGCACGGAACCTGTGACGCTGAACTTCAATAACGCTGAAATCGACGCGGTGGCGCGCACGGTGGCCAGCATCACCGGTCTCAACGTGGTCGTCGACCCGCGCGTCAAGGGTACGCTGACCCTGGTGACCGACAAGCCCATCAGCCGGAGTGCCGCCATGAACCAGTTTCAGGCAGCGCTGCGTTTGCAGGGCTTTACCATGGTCGAGTCGGCTGGCTTGTACAAAGTGATTCCCGAGGCCGATGCCAAGTTGCAAAGCGCGGGTGTCACCGTCAGTGACCACGCCGGGGCGGGCGAACAGCCTGCCGGCAACCAGATCAGCACGCAGATCTTTCGGCTCAACTTCGAGTCGGCCAACAGCCTGGTGACGGTATTGCGGCCCCTGATCAGCCCGAACAACACCATCAACGCCAACCCTGGCAACAACTCTCTGGTGATCACCGATTACGCCGACAACCTGCGCCGCCTGGGTCGGATCATCGCTGCCATGGATGTGGCCAATGCCACCAATGTGGAAGTGCTGGCGCTCAAGCACGCGATCGCGGTCGATCTGGCGCCGCTGGTCCTGCGCCTGATTGAGTCTTCGGGTGGCGCGACAGTTGGTGGTGACACCTCGTTCAAGACGACTTTGATTGCGGAGCCGCGTTCCAATACGCTGTTGTTGCGAGCGGCTAACCCGGCGCGGGTGGCGCTGGTCAAGTCTCTGGTGGAAAAATTGGACCAGGCGGCGCCCGTCAGCGGTAACGGCTCGGCTGGCAATATTTATGTGGTGTACCTGAAGAATGCCGACGCCACCAAGCTGGCCGTCACCTTGCGCGCGGCCATCAGCGGCCAGGCCCAGGCCGCAACGCCAGCCGCGCCAGCCGGTGCCACGGGTTCGACAGGGGCGCCCAGCTCGACCACAGGCGGCCAGGTGCAAGCCGACCCCGCCACCAATTCACTCATCATCACAGCGGCCGAGCCGCAGTACCGCCAATTGCGCGCGGTGATTGACCGGCTCGATGCGCGCCGGGCGCAGGTCTTTGTGGAGAGCCTGATCGCTGAAGTCAGCGCTGACAAGGCGGCCGAGTTTGGCATTCAGTGGCAGGGTGCACTGGGCAGCGCGGGCGCTTCGAACATTGGTTTGCTGGGTACCAATTTCGGCACGGCGGGCAGCAACATCATCAATCTGGCCTTGCAGGGCGCGACCGGTGCGGCGGCGCCCGGCCGCGGCATCAACCTCGGCGTGACGCACCAGACCAATGGCGTCTACGTGCTGGGTTTCTTGGCCAATTTCCTGGAAGAAACCGGCAGTGGCAATGTGCTCTCGACGCCGAATTTGCTGACCCTGGACAACGAAGAAGCGAAGATCGTCATTGGCCAGAACGTGCCCTTTCTGACCGGTCAGTTCACGAATGCCAATTCGGGCAGCGGCTCGGTCAATCCGTTTCAGACCATCGAGCGCAAGGACGTCGGCTTGACGCTCAAGGTCAAGCCGCAGATCAGCGAGAACGGAACCATCAAGCTGGCGATTTACCAGGAAGTTTCGAACGTGCTGGCCTCGACGGTCAACGCGCCCAACGGACCGACCACCAACAAGCGCACGATCGAGTCCAACGTGCTGGTGGAAGATGGCATGGTGGTGGTGCTGGGGGGCTTGTTGCAGGACGAGTATTCGGGTAACCAGGAGAAGGTGCCGGTGGTCGGCGATGTGCCATTCTTCGGAAACCTTTTCAAGAGCGAGGCGCGCTCGCGCAAGAAGACCAACCTGATGGTGTTTCTGCGTCCGACGGTGGTGCGCGACGCGACCGCCACGGATCGATTGTCGATGGACCGCTACGAGTTGATGCGCTCAGGCATGAAAGACAGCCAGCCGGTGCCGAGCCAAGTGGTGCCGATCAACGAGGCGGCGCAACTGCCCGCCTTACCGGGCGCCGCCAAGGCGAAGAACTGACGCCGCGCTGACCGTCATGCGATACCCGCTGCCTTACGCCTTTGCGCGCACCCACCAGTTGCTGCTGGTGCAGGACGAGTCCGAGCAACTGACACTGTGCCTGCATCCCCAGTCGGGCGCCAGTGGCCTGAGCGAGGTGATGCGCAAATACCCGAGCTGCCAGATCGAGAGCGTGGCTGCGGCGACCCTGATTCAACGCATCAGCGCCGCCTATGCGCAAGGCGAATCGAGTGCTGCGGCGGTGGTCAGCGAAGTGGAGAGCGACGCCGATCTGTCGAGGATGATGCAGGAACTGCCGGCGATCGAGGACTTGCTCGAAACCTCCGACGACGCACCCATCATTCGCATGCTCAACGCCTTGTTGACGCAGGCCGCGCGCGATGGCGCCAGCGACATCCACATCGAACCCTACGAACGTCACTCGAGTGTGCGTTTTCGGGTGGACGGCACGCTGCGTGAAGTGGTGCAGCCGAACCGGGCGCTGCACGCGGCGCTGATTTCACGCCTGAAGATCATGGCCGATCTGGACATTGCCGAGCGCCGCCTGCCGCAGGACGGGCGCATTTCGCTGCGCATCGGCACGCGCGCCGTCGACGTGCGCGTCAGTACGCTGCCGAGCGCGCACGGTGAGCGCGCCGTGCTGCGTTTGTTGGACAAATCGGAAGGGCGCCTGAGCCTGGAAGCGCTGGGCATGCAGGGTGAAGTTTTGCAACGCTTCGAGCACCTGGTGACCCAGCCGCACGGCATCGTGCTGGTCACCGGCCCGACCGGCTCTGGCAAAACCACCACGCTGTATGCCGCCATGGGTCGGCTCGATGCCAGTCACAGCAACATCATGACGGTGGAAGACCCGATTGAATACGAATTTCCAGGTGTTGGGCAGACCCAGGTCAACACCAAGATCGAGCTGACCTTTGCCAAGGCTTTGCGCGCCATTCTGCGCCAGGACCCGGACATCATCGTCATCGGCGAAATCCGCGATTTCGAGACCGCGCAGATTGCCATTCAGGCCTCTCTCACGGGTCACCTGGTGTTGGCCACGATTCACACCAACGATGCTGCCAGTGCGGTGACGCGTTTGACCGACATGGGGATCGAACCCTTCTTGCTGAGCTCCTCGCTCCTGGGTGTACTGGCACAACGGTTGGTACGCAAGCTGTGTAACAACTGTAAATCGGGGTCAGACGCCATGTCACGGCGGGCCGAGCACCACCCTGTGGGTTGCCCGTCTTGCGGCCAAACCGGCTACCAGGGGCGCTCCGGGGTCTTTGAGTTGTTGGTCACTGATGACGCGATACGGGCTCAAATTCACAACCGCGCGTCGGAGGCGGACATCCGTGTTGCTGCCTTGGCGGGCGGCATGACACTGATGCGTGAAGACGGTGAGCGCCTGGTGCAGCAGGGCCTGACCTCGCGCGAAGAACTGCTGCGTGTGACGCGCGATTAGGATGTTGCCCCTACGCTTGTCACTTTGTGTACTGCGCTGTACAGGCCGACGTCGGAGACGTTGGCTCTTCGCCCTGTCCGATCCTGCATTGGCAGACTCAGAGCCGCAGGGCTCAGCCCCGAGGGGGCTGGCTTTGCTTGGGGCGGCCCGGCGCGGCGGCCCGCCTGCGCGATGAGCGTGCGCCATGCCAGTCTATTCATTTGAAGCACTGACCAACGAGGGGCAAACGCGCAAGGGCGTGATCGAGGCCGACTCGGCGCGTGCGGCGCGTGGTTTGTTGCGCGTGCAGGCCCTGGTGCCGATCAAGATCGAGTCGTCGAGCGCAGAAGGTGCTCAGACCGGCGGCAAAGATGGCGAGCAAGCGGCGTCGGGCTGGTCGAGGCGCAAGCGTGTTTTCAACGCCACTGGGCTCGGCATCTGGACACGGCAACTAGCCGGTCTGGTGTCGTCCGGTTTGCCGCTGGAGCGGGCCCTGAGCTCCTTGGCTGACGAAGCCGAACGCGAAAACGAACACCATCTGGTGGCCACCTTGCGTGCAGAAGTAAATGGCGGTTCAACTTTTGCGCGTGCGCTGGCGCAGCACCCCAAGGAGTTCTCGGCCATCTTTGTGGCCGTCATCGGTGCCGGAGAGCAAAGCGGCACCCTGGGTCAGGTGCTGGAGCGCCTGGCCGATGACCTGGAAGAGCAGCAGGTGCTGCGCGCCAAGCTCATTGGCGCCGCCCTCTACCCGGCCATCGTCAGTCTGGTGGCGGTGGTCATCGTCTTGTTCCTGGTGGCTTATGTCGTGCCGCAAGTCGCCCATGTGTTTGCCAGCAGCAAGCGTGCCCTGCCGTTGTTGACGGTGATCATGATTTCCATCAGCAACTTCGTGCGCAGCTACGGCTGGCTGATGCTGATTGCGTTGGTGCTGGCCGGGTTTGGTATGCGGCTGGCGCTGAAGAACCCGGCCTTTCGGCAACGCTTTGACGCCGCCTGGTTGAACCTGCCAATTCTGGGCAAGTTGGCGCGCAGTTATAACAGCGCGCGCTTTGCCAGCACGCTGGCCATGTTGGCAGCGGCTGGCGTGCCGATCCTGAAGGCTTTGCAGTCGGCCGCCGACACGCTTTCGAACCAGGCCTTGCGAACCGACGCGCTCGACGCCCTGGTGCTGGTGCGCGAAGGGGCGCCACTGGCGTCGGCGCTGGCGCAAAAGAAGCGCTTTCCCGGCCTGCTCGCCATGTTTGCCCGCCTCGGTGAGCAAACCGGCCAATTGCCCCTGATGCTGCAACGCGCCGCCAAGCAGCTCAGCACCGAAGTGACACGCCGTGCCATGCAGTTCGCCACCCTGCTGGAGCCGCTGCTGATTGTTGCAATGGGCATGATCGTGATGCTGATTGTGCTGGCGGTTCTGTTGCCCATCATTCAGTTGAATCAGTTGGTAAAGTGATGTAGCGTGTTTCGGCATGAACTATTCTGAAACGCTCGATTCGCTGTTGCGCCTGCAAAGCGCGGCGAAACCCTTGGTGCTGGATTTGTTCGCCGGTTGTGGTGGCTTGGCGCTGGGCTTCGAAGCACAGGGGTTTGAGACTTTGGGTTTCGAGATGGACGCCGATTGCTGCGCCACCTACCGCCACAACCTGCATGGCAATTGCGTGCAAGTTAAGCTCGATTCGAGCTACGTCTTTCCCAAAGCTCAGGTCGTCATTGGTGGGCCGCCCTGTCAGCCCTTCAGCGTGGGTGGCCACCAAAGCGGAATTCGCGATGCCCGAGATGGTTTTCCATCGTTCATTGCTGCCGTCGAACAAGTCAAGCCTGATCTTTGGATGTTTGAAAACGTGCGCGGCTTGATGTACCGCAACCGGGCCTACCTTGATGCCATCATTGCTGAGCTTGAAGCGCTCGGTTATGTGATCGAGTTCAAGCTGCTCAATGCGGTTCACTACGGGGTTCCACAAAACAGGGAGCGCGTGATTGTGGTTGGGCATCGAGGCGAATTTCATTATCCGGTCCAACAAAACAAGCGTGTCACGGCGGGTGATGCCGTCGCTGACCTCGCTGCGCAAGTCAGCGATGACTCCAAGTTTCTAACCCAGAGCATGAATGCCTATGTTGCCAAGTATGAAAAGGCGTCAAGCTGCATCACACCCCGAGATTTGCACCTGAATCGTCCGGCGCGTACCGTGACGTGCCGCAATCTGGCCGGCGCTACCGGCGATATGCATCGCCTCGTTTTGCCCGATGGTCGTCGCCGTCGTTTGACTGTGCGCGAAGGCGCTCGGCTGCAAAGTTTTCCCGACTGGTTTGAATTTCAAGGTAGCGAGACCAGCTGCTTCAATCAAGTCGGGAATGCCGTTCCACCCTTGCTGGCCTACAGCATCGCTGGTAGCTTTCGTGACTACTTGCAGTCGAGCTTGCGTCTGGACGTAGCAGGCGTTCAACGCCGTCGTCAGCCGACTCAACTACAACTGCTGGAGGCCTAGTTTGGTGACACTAAAGCAGCGGAAAGCCCTGGAATCGCTGGTGCAGGAAGCGTTGCATGTGTTACAGGAGCTCGGCGTTCCGATGGATGAGCTGACTGATCGGCGCAAGGAAAGGATGGCAAAAGCGTTTCTTGCCCTCGCGGGGTTGAAGCCCGGCGTACGGTGGCGTGATGCAAAAGACAATGATGATCGTCACCAGCTGTTATCAAGGCAGGTGATCGCCTTTATGAACGCTCATTTGGGTGAAAACATCGCTGACAGCTCATATGACGACATTCACCGCAAAGACTTGGCGTTGCCCGAAAGGGCGCTGATCGTGTTGAAGAGCGCCAAAAATCCAGACGCCAACACCTACGACGGTACGCGCGGTTTTGCGGTCAGCCCGGCAGCAGCCAAGGCGGTGCGCCAGTATGGAACGTCAAATTGGAACGCCGCCGTTGAACGGTTTCTGGGTGGTCGTGAATCGTTGGCTAAACAGCTGCACAGAGATCGTCACTTGGCGCGGGTTCCGGTGCAAATCGCCGATGGCGTGACACTCAGTTTCAGTCCCGGCAAGCACAATCTCTTGCAGCGAAAGATCATCGAGAGTTTTCTAACCATATTTGGTTTCGGGGCGGATGTTTTGTATGTTGGCGATACAGCCAACAAGAGCCTTTTTGTGGATCACTCCGGGCTTGCGCAGCTCAAGCTTCCTGAACTTGCTCACGAGAAACTGCCGGATGTGGTTGCCTATTCCAAGACTAAGAACTGGCTGTACTTAATAGAGGCGGTGACTACCGCCAATCCGATCACCGAGTTGCGACGTCAGTCTCTGCTCGAATTCGCGCGTGAAGCGGGCGCGGATGTCGTCTTGATTACTGCGTTTCTTGATCGCGCAAGCTACCGAAAATTCGCAAAAGATATTGCCTGGGAGACGGAAGTGTGGATCGCGGATGCGCCGGAGCACATGATTCACTTTAATGGGGACAAGTTTCTCGGACCGTATAAGTAGGTGAAACAAGCACTCCGACCGACGCTACATCCGTTGACTAAAGCACGGGATCACCTTCTTCATGTTACTAAACCAATTTGACATCGACGCCGCCATCATCGACCTCGACGGCACCCTGGTCGATACCTTGGGTGACTTTGTTCTGGCGCTCAATTTGATGCTGGCTGATCTGCCGGATCCCTACTGCAAGTATCCGGTCGATCGATCCAGCATCGCTCATTGGGTGGGCAAGGGTTCTGAGCATTTGATCAAACGGGTTCTGTCCTCAGTCCATGACGCAGCGCAGGTGGCCACTGTTGCGTCAGGTCAGTCCGTGTCACCGGCGGAGCTGTATGACCTGGCCTGGTCGAGCTACCAGGGGCATTACCCGACCATCAACGGCATGCAGTCGCTTGTTTTTCCAGGTGTCGAAGGCGGCTTGCGCCACTTGCGTGCCAAGGGGGTGAAGCTCGCCTGTCTGACCAATAAGCCAACCGTCTTTGCCAAGGAATTGCTGAGACTGAAGGGGCTGGACGGCTATTTCGAGTGTGTCTTCGGCGGCGATGCCTTCGAGCGCAAGAAGCCCGACCCGCTACCCTTGCTGAAAACCTGCGAGGCGCTGGGTAGCGCGCCGCGCCGCACGTTGATGATTGGCGACTCCAGCAACGACGCGCAGGCGGCGCGCGCTGCGGGGTGCCCGGTACTGCTGGTCACCTATGGCTACAACCATGGCTTGCCGGTGCGGGCAGTGGACGCTGACGCCTTTGTTGACTCGCTGGAAAGCCTGGCGGAGCCGCATGGAGGCGTGGCGCTGACTGCGGATTGACGCGCAGTTTGCTACACTGGGCGCATGTTCATTCATCGTATCTTCATCACGGGTTGTAGTGACCGGGGAGCTTGGCCCTGGCGTACGCAGCATGGTCCGTCGCTGCGCGACTGACTCCCTTCTTCCTCCCCGTGTGAATGGACCGCAGCCTGATGCGCTGCAAGCTGAGGCCGTCGCGCCAACGACGCCCAGCAACGATTTGAAGGAACCCGTGCGTGATTTCTGAACTCGAATTCAAAAGCCTGAGTGCTCAAGGCTATAACCGAATCCCCTTGTTGGCGGAGGCCTTTGCCGACCTTGAAACACCGCTGTCGCTGTATCTGAAACTGGCACACTCGAAGGAGGGCGGGCGGCACAGCTTCTTGCTGGAATCGGTCGTCGGCGGCGAACGCTTCGGTCGCTACAGTTTCATTGGCTTGCCAGCCCGCACCCTGCTGCGATGCAGCGGTTTCGGCGCCGACACGCTGACCGAGGTTGTCACCGACGGCGTGGTGGTCGAGACCTCGCGCGCCAATCCGCTGCAGTTCATTGCCGACTATCAGAAGCGCTTCAGGGTCGCTCTGCGCCCCGGTTTGCCGCGTTTTTGCGGTGGTCTG
>CAYHDD010000021.1:0-13830 GCA_964355195.1 uncultured Rhodoferax sp.
GAAGGCTGACTTTGCCACTTTGCTCGAGTATGTGGCGGAGATCCCGGGCATCGAACGCATTCGCTATGTCACCAGTCACCCCAGCGAGTTCACGCCGGCCCTGATTGCTGTTTACGAGAAGCTTCCCACGCTGGTGAGCCACCTGCACCTGCCTGTGCAACACGGGTCGGATCGGATCTTGATGGCAATGAAGCGTGGCTACAGCGCGCTGGAGTACAAGTCGATTGTGCGCAAACTGCGTGCCGTTCGCCCCGACCTGGCCCTGAGCAGCGATTTCATTGTGGGCTTTCCAGGCGAGACCGAGGAAGACTTCGCCAAGATGATGAAGTTGATCGAGGACGTCGGATTTGACAACTCTTTCAGTTTCATCTTTAGTCCGCGACCCGGCACACCGGCGGCCAACTTGGCGGACGATACGCCGCATGAGGTCAAGCTGCGTCGCTTGCAGCAGGTTCAGGTGGCCATCAACGACAGTATCCGGCGCATCAGCGAAAGTCGGCTGAACACCGTTCAGCGCGTTCTGGTGGAGGGACACTCCAAGCGGGATGCGAGCGAGTTGATGGGGCGCACCGAGTGCAACCGGGTGGTCAACTTCGCTGGTCCGTCGACCCTGATCGGACAGATGGCGGACGTGAAGGTCACCGAGACCCGCCCGTTCACCTTGCGCGGTGCGTTGCACCGCTAAAATTACCCCCGACTGCGTTGCTCCGGCGCAGTCACCGTTTCATCTCCCGGAGCCATGTAGAGGACTACCATGTATAAAAACCTCGTGGCTGCGCTGGCGGCCGCCTGTCTTTTTTCCCCCGCTTTTTCCCAATCCGGCGCAGCCCCGGCCCCGGCCAAAGAGGTTCTCAAAATCGGCTTTCTGTACGTGGCGCCGCTGGCCGATGCAGGTTGGGTGCACCAGCATGACGAGGGGCGCCGTGGTGTTGAGGCTGCGCTGGGTGAGCGCGTCAGAACCACTTTTGTGGAAAGCGTGGCCGAGGGGCCGGATGCCGAGCGCGTCATCCGCGATCTCGCCCGCAGCGGCCACAAGCTGATCTTCACGCCGAGCTTTGGCTACATGGAGCCCACGCTCAAAGTGGCACAGGAGTTTCCGCAAGTCAGATTCGAGTCCATCACCGGGTACAAGACCACCCCCAATGTGGCGGTGGCCAATGCGCGCTACTACGAAGGCCGCTACCTGGCGGGCATTGCAGCCGGACGCCTGAGCAAAACGAATTTGGCCGGCTATGTGGCTGGTTTCCCCATTCCCGAAGTGCTTCAAGGCATCAACGCCTTCACGCTGGGTATGCGCTCGGTGAACCCGAAGGCCGAGGTGAAAGTGGTGTGGGTCAACACCTGGTTCGACCCCGGCATCGAGCGCGATGCGGCGATGACCCTGTTCAACCAGAACGTGGATGTGATTGCCTTTCACACGGCCTCGTCGGCGGTCATGGCAGCCGCCCAGGAGCGCGGCAAATTGGCGGTGGCCTACCACTCCGACATGCGCAAAGTTGCACCCGACGCGCAGATCGTGGCGGTGACTCACCAGTGGGCCAAATACTACACACAGCGCGCGCAGGCAGTGCTGGACGACCGTTGGAAGAGCGGCAATGTTTGGGGCGGCGTGAAAGAAGGCATGATCCGCCTGGACGGCTTCGGGCCGCAGGTGCCGAAAGCTGTGCAGCAGGAAGTGAGGGCGCGTCAGAAAGAGATGGTCGCTGGAAAATTGCACCCATTCCATGCGCGAGGCGCCGTGCTGGACAACAAGGGCCGCGAAGTCATCGCACCGGGACAGACAATGAGCGATGAGCAGATTCTGAGCATGAATTGGTTGGTGCAGGGGGTGACCGGCAGCTTGCCCTGATAATTGGTCAACCTGAGGAGTTGTGTTTCGATGAGCATCAAGAGTGATAAGTGGATTCGCCACATGGCTGAGACCACCGGCATGATCGAACCTTTTGAGCCCGGCCAGATTCGCGAGCGCAATGGGCAAAAAATCGTCAGCTACGGCACCAGCAGTTATGGCTATGACATCCGCTGCGCGCCTGAATTCAAGGTCTTTACCAACATTCACAGCACGGTGGTGGACCCAAAGAATTTCGATGAAAAGAGCTTTGTCGATTTCAACGACGACGTCTGCATCATCCCGCCCAACAGTTTTGCTTTGGCGCGCACCGTCGAGTACTTTCGCATTCCGCGCAACGTGCTGACCATTTGTCTCGGAAAGAGTACTTACGCACGCTGCGGCATCATTGTCAACGTGACGCCGTTCGAGCCCGAGTGGGAAGGTTACGTCACCCTGGAATTCAGCAACACGACACCGCTGCCCGCCAAAATCTACGCCGGCGAGGGCTGCGCCCAGGTCTTGTTCTTCGAGAGCGACAAGGATGATGTCTGCGAGACCAGTTACAAGGACCGTGGCGGCAAGTACCAGGGGCAGCGCGGTGTGACCCTGCCCAGGGCCTGATCGGAGCGGACTCGACGAACCCCTCCAGTTCTTGGCTAATTGGAGGATAATGCGGGTTTGCCCTAATCTTCAGGGCAAACCAAGCTATTGGATGGATAGCACCCTGAACTGCCTGTGAATGACCGATTTGACTTCTGAATTAACTTCCGGCACCTTGCCCATGGCCTTTGCCCAATTGCAATTGGCCGCCCCCTTGGCGCGCGCCGTCGCTGAAATGGGTTATGAGTCGATGACGCCGATTCAGGCGCAGGCGATTCCAGTTGTGTTGCAGGGGCGTGATGTCATGGGTGCCGCCCAGACTGGCACCGGCAAGACGGCCGCCTTCGCGCTGCCGCTGCTTCAGCGCATGCTCAAGCACGAGAGCAGTTCAACTTCGCCGGCGCGCCACCCGGTGCGTGCTTTGGTGCTTCTGCCGACGCGCGAGTTGGCCGATCAGGTGGCACAGGCCATCAAAGACTATGCCAAGTACACACTGCTGCGCAGCGCCGTCGTCTTTGGCGGCATCGACATGAAACCGCAGACCATCGAGTTGAAGAAGGGTGTCGAGATTCTGGTCGCCACGCCGGGCCGTCTGCTGGACCACATCGAGGCCAAGAACGCGGTGCTCAACCAAGTTGAGTATGTGGTGCTGGACGAGGCTGATCGCATGCTCGATATCGGCTTCCTGCCGGACTTGCAACGCATTCTGAGTTACCTGCCCAAGCAGCGGACGACGCTGTTGTTTTCGGCCACTTTCTCACCAGAGATCAAGCGTCTGGCGAGCAGCTATCTGCAAAATCCGGCGACGATTGAAACCGGTGGCTCGAACGGCACTGCGGTGACGGTCGAGCAGCATTTCTACAGTGTCGGCGACGACGACAAGCGTCACGCCTTGCACCAGATCATCAAACAGCGTTCCATCAAGCAGGCCTTTGTCTTTGTCAACAGCAAGCTGGGTTGCGCGCGCCTGTCTCGCTCGCTCGACCGTGAGGGTCTGAAGACGACTGCTCTGCATGGCGACAAGAGCCAGGACGAACGCCTCAAGGCGCTCGAATCCTTCAAGAAAGGCGAGGTTGATCTGCTGGTTTGCACCGACGTTGCCGCACGCGGTCTGGACATCAAGGACGTGCCCGCCGTGTTCAATTTTGATATTCCTTTCAATGCTGAGGACTACGTGCACCGCATCGGGCGCACCGGGCGTGCAGGCGCACTCGGGCTGGCCATGAGCTTTGTCTCGAAGAGCGATGCGCGACTGGTGGGCGATATCGAGAAACTGCTCAAGACCAAGATTGAACTGGAGCCCATCGAGTTTGACGAGGATGCGCCCGATATCCGGCGCCAGGGCCGTATTAATGATGGTCGTCGCATGTACACGCCGCACGGTCCGTTCGAGATCGCTCACGACGGCCACCGTCCGGCATCGATTAGGGATGTTGCCCGTGAGGGCCAATTTGCCAGACCTGAGCGTCCCTTGAGGCGCGATCACTCGCGTTCGGCAGCGGCGCCGCGCGATCCGTTCTTTGATAAACCCTACGAAGCGCCAGCGGCCGAAGGCGCACCCGCCTGGGAAGCCACAGTAGTCCGCCACGGCGCTCGCAGCATCTCGGCCAACATCAAACCCAAGCGCAAAGTGGCGGCCCTTTTCAAGGCCGGGTAGTCAGCGCCTCAGCCCGGGCTCTGGGCTGCATCACACTTCACCTGAATCAGCTCGGTGACAAGCTCGGCGCTGCGGCGTGCGCTGCGTTCCAAACGTACCGCGCTCAAGCAGCCGCCCCAGACGCAGCCGGTATCGAGCGCAAGGATGTCATCGCGTTCAAGCCGTCCCAGCGTCGACCAGTGACCAAAGGCGACGGTGACCTCGGCCGTCTTACGCCCGGGCACATCAAACCAGGGTAGGTAGCCTGTGGGCGTGGCATGCGTGCCTTCCTTGCTGTCATATTCCATGCGTCCCTGCGCATCGCAGTAGCGCAGGCGCGTCAGGCTGTTGACGATGATGCGCAGGCGCGCCATACCCGTCAAATCCTCGCTCCATTGTTTGGGCTCATTGCCGTACATCTGGTGCAGAAAGTCGCCCAGCGCCGGCCCACGCAGTGCCGCTTCCAACTCATGCGCCAGAGCCATGGTCTTGCTGGTGTTCCAGGACGGCAGCACACCAGCATGCACCATCAGCAGCTCATGGCCATTGAAGTTCTCCAGCAAAGCCATGTTCTGCTGGCGCAACCACTCGATCAGGGCGGCACGGTCGGGTGCATCCAGCACGCAGCGCAGCGTGTCATTGCGACCGTGTTTGCGCGCACCACAAGCCACTGCCAGCAAGTGCAGGTCGTGATTGCCGAGCAGACATTGGGCGGCAGCCCCATAGCGCATCAGTCGCCGCAGCACCTGATCCGAAGCCGGACCGCGGTTGACCAGGTCACCCAACAGATAGAGCGTATCGCGGCTGGCGGAGAAAGAAACTTCGTCCAGCAAGCGCTGTAGCGCGTCGTCGCAACCCTGAACGTCGCCAATAAGGTAGAGTGACATCTGTTCATTCTCGCTGCTGATTCATGGATTTCCTGCTGATTGTTTTTCTGACCCTGCTCAACGCCGTGTTTGCGATGTCTGAGCTGGCCCTGACGGCGAGCCGAAAGACGCGCCTGGGCCTGATGGCTGAAGCTGGCGACAAGGGCGCGCAGGCGGCCCTGTCGCTGCTCGATCATCCGAACCAGTTTCTGTCTACGGTGCAGGTTGGCATCACGTCGATTGGCGTTCTCAACGGCATCGTCGGCGAGGCCGCCTTCAGCGACGGTCTGGCCGGATGGCTGCACGGTTTTGGCGTGTCCGAGCGCGCCTCCGCCATTTCTGCCACCGCTGTTGTCGTGACGCTGATCACCTTTACCACCATCATCTTCGGCGAGCTGGTGCCCAAGCGCATTGGTCAGTTGCACCCCGAAGCCGTTGCGCGCTGGATGGCTCGTCCGATGTTGTGGCTGGCCACCGTCGCCAATCCGTTTGTCAAGCTGCTATCGGGAACCACGGCATTGGTGTTGCGGATGCTACCCATTGACACCAGCGCGGCGCGTCTGGTGACCGAGGAAGAAATCAGCGCCAGCCTGGAGGAGGGCGTCGACGCGGGTGTGATTGAGCAGCACGAGCACCAGATGGTGCAAAACGTGTTTCAGCTCGATGACCGACCGCTTACGTCGTTAATGGTGCCACGTACCGATGTCGAGTGGTTGGAGGCTGATAGCAGCGTGGCGCGAAGCCTCGAGCTGGTTGGTCGCAGTGGCGCGCATTCCTGGTATCCGGTGTGCCGTGGCTCGCTCGATGATGTGGTGGGTCTGATCAGCGTCGGGCGCCTGCTGCAGCTCGGTGCGCAGACCGCTGGCACGATCGAGGCGCATGCGGTGCCGGCCACTTTTGTCCCGGAAACGCTCAGCGGCATGGAGTTGTTGGAGCAGTTTCGCGCCAAGGCCGGGCGCTTTGTTTTTGTGGTTGACGAGTACGGCGTGGTTCAGGGTCTGCTGACGCCGCGTGATTTACTGGAGGCCATCACCGGAGAGTTGCAGCCGGGCGCACAGATTGACGCTTGGGCCACCGAGCGTGATGACGGAAGCTGGCTGCTCGACGGACTGATGCCAGTAGGCGAGCTCAAGGTGCGCCTCGATCTCGATGACCTGCCCGACGAAGAGCGTGGCCGCTACAACACCGTGGCGGGCCTACTGATGTCGGTCAGTGGTCATCTGCCCGAAGTGGGCGAACGCATTGACTGCGCTGGCTGGCGCTTTGAGGTGCTGGACCTCGATGGCAGGCGTATCGACAAGATCCTGGCGAGCCAGCTGGGCTCAGTCCGACTGGCAGATCTTTCCTGACCTCGGACGACAGTTCGCCGAAACCCGCAGCGCGCGTGGCCCTGTCACGTCGAACTGGCGGACGATATTTGACCGCCACATCCTGGGTCCTTGACAAGCCTCAAGGTCTTGCCCCATTCATGGGCAGATACTATCTTGCATCAATCGGAGGTTGCACCATGTTCAAACACATTCTGGTTCCAGTAGACGGCTCGGCCACCGCCAAGCTGGCCGCCGAGAAGTCCATCGGTCTGGCCCAGGCTCACGGCAGTTCTGTCACGGCCATCTTTGTCATCGATCCCTATCCGTTTACCGGTGTTGGTAGCGACTTTGCCTATGGCCAGGCCGAATACCTGGGCGCGGCGACGGCCGAGGCCAACGCGGCGATCAGCTCAGTCAAAGCGATGTTCGATCAAGCTGGCGTCAGTATCGATACCGCAGTGATTGAATCGCACGCCATCTGGCGCGGCATCGTCGAGGCAGCCGAGACGGCATCGGCAGACCTGATCGTGATGGGCTCGCACGGGCGCAGTGGTCTTGAGAAGCTGGTGCTGGGCAGCGTCACGCAAGCCGTGTTGTCGCACACCAGGCTGCCAGTGCTGGTCGTGCGCGACTGACAACACCCTCGTTGAATGGGTGCATGAGCCGATGCAGGCTCGTGGTAAGCGGCGCCTTGGCAGACTGCGCAAGCAACACAAAAAAGCTTGACTGGCTCCTTGGCGAGCGGTCACCGCTTCGTTTGCAGAGGTCTTTGCGGGGCCCTGCGAACCCAATCCCGCGGTGCTGCTCGCAGTTGAGGTTCTAATCGACGCCGACGCGCACCGAATTCCTTGAGTCCGCGACCTTGCCGTCGGTGGTCCAATCCGTATCCGCCCGAACTATTGTCCGAAAACCATGCTTTGTGAATTGATGGCGAATCACGCCGACTTCCGCCCACTGGCCAGCGTCAAAGGCATCTGCCTGGACCTGCGCTACGCCAGCGCCAACAACTTTGTCGGCCGCAGTTTGTACGGTCAACTCGACTGTGGCTGGCTGCACCGCGAAGCGGCTATGGGCCTGGAGGCGGCGGTGGCCTGGTTGGGCCAACGGCATCCCGGCCACATTTTGCTGGTGCTTGACGCCCTGCGGCCACACCGGGTGCAGGAGGCGCTTTGGAACGAACTGGCTGGCACCGAATTGCGCCAATACCTGGCCGACCCGGCCCGGAGTTCGATTCATTCCTTTGGCATGGCGGGTGACGTGACACTGCTGGACTCTCACGGCGCAGAGCTTGATATGGGCACCGGCTTTGACGAGTTCTCACTTCTGTCTCACCCTCGGCACGAGCAAAGACATCTGGACCAAGGCCTGCTGAGTGAGGCGCATATTGCCAATCGGCTGATGCTCAGGCAAGCCATGCTCGATGGCGGATTCACCGGAATCATGACCGAGTGGTGGCATTTTGATTTTGGTGACCGGGCTAGCGTGCGGGAACACTATCTTCGGATCGAGTAGAAGCCAAGGATTTGGCTTCTTGCAGCGGCGACTACACCGGGGCGTCAGCGCAGGCCACTACGTCAAGATCGCCGTCGCCGCCCGACCCCGGTGCCGCAGATTCACAAGGGACGACCCAGTCCAGCGGATGCGTTTCGAGACTCTCGTGGCGCCGCCACCGGTTCGGCTGCGCAACCCTCAGCCGCACTGCCCGACGTAGCCGCAGGCGGTGCAGAAATCGCAGCCGTCTTTGTGGATCACGGTGGGGTTGCCGCACTCGGGGCAAACCTTGCCGGCCATGGTGGTGGGCGCTTCCTGATTCTTGGGTGCGTCCAGCACGCCCATTTCGCGCAGCGGGAAGCCTTCTTCGTCGAGCACGCCCAGCATGGCGTAACGGTGGATGATGAGGCGTGCAATATAGGCCACCGTGGACGGCCAGGTTTGCTGACGACGTTCGCCATGCGGCAGACCCGGCACAAAGGCCATGAAGTGGCCCAGTGGCTCGGCGTAATTGAGCAGCTTGCGCAGCTTCATGCCGATCCAGGCCGGATCGATAACGCGCATATCGAGTGACAGAAGGCGTGCCAGACCGTCCAGCGCGCGCGGGTAGTTGCCGGAGAAACCCACCGCGCAGGGGCGCGTGATGGTGCCACCGTCGTGGCCCGGCAGGTTGACTTCCTTCAGCGTGACAGTGAATGCTTCGCCAGTGGCCGGGTTGTCCACATCGACCGACCAGGCGAGCGTGCCGGAGGGTCCGGTTTGCGGTTCGCCACGGCTGAACATGGCGTCCATCACCGGTGTCGGCACCTTGCCCTCGGGGCCAGCCAGGGCCAGCGCCTTGAGCTGGTCGCATCGCCAGCGCACCACGGCCGCCGTGGCTGCCACGACACCCGGGAACAGGCGCTTCTCGCCGTGCGGCGGAAAGGGCATCTCGAAAGAGTGTTCTTCAGCCACTGTGGCCAGGGCCTCGAGCTTGAGCTGTAGCCAGGCCGGGTCGTTGGCGCGCAGGTCCATCGATAAGGTCTTTGCCAGGGCGCCCAGACCGCGCGGCTGATCGGTACCGTTGACCCAGACCTCGAAAGGCTTGGGCGCACCGCCCTCTTCGGGCGCCAGTTCACCAACAAACAGGGCAAAGCTGCCGAAGGGGTGCTGCACCATGAAGGTCCAGGCCGGGTTGCCACCGGGCAATTCGGGGCGGCTCGGCCAGCGCAGCGAAGATAGCACCGGCACCGGCAGGCGTTCCAGCGCCAAGCGGTGGTTCGTGCCCTCGATCTGTAGCGGCGCGGTGGCGGCGGTGCTGCTCGGCGTGACGCTCAGGACGGAGCCCAAAACGGAATTCGGGCGGTAGGTAGCGAGCCCCTTCAAGCCCGACTGCCAGGCTTCCATGTACAGGTGCTGGAACTCCGTATAGGGGTAGTCGGCCGGCACGTTGACTGTCTTGGAGATGGCGGTGTCGATAAACGGTGCTACTGCCGCTACCATGGATTCATGGGCCTGTGCGCTCATCTCCAGCGCGGTGACAAAGGCCGAGGTCAGCGGTGTGTCTTCGCCGTACATATGACGGTACAGGCGCCAGGCGTGATCTTCGACTGCGTATTCCTTGAAGCTGCCGTCGACCATGCGCTTCTTGCGTGTGTAGGTCCAGCTAAAGGCGGGTTCGATGCCGTTGCTGGCGTTGTCGGCAAAGGCCAGGCTGATCGTGCCCGTCGGCGCGATGGACAGCAGGTGTGAGTTGCGCAGGCCATGCGCGCGGACACGCTCCTTGAGCGCGCTTGGCAGGCGTGAAGCGAAATTTTGGCCACTCAGGTAGAGGTCGGCATTGAAGAGTGGGAAGGCGCCGCGTTCGCGTGCCAGCTCCACCGAGGCGTCGTAGGCGGTGTCGCGCATGAGCTCGGAAATCTGGCGCGCCATGTCGCGTGCCTGTTGCGTGTCGTAGCGCAGGTTGAGCATGACCAGAGCGTCACCGAGTCCGGTGAAGCCGAGCCCCACGCGGCGCTTGCTGCGCGCTTCTTCCTGCTGCTGCGGCAGCGGCCAGACGGTCACGTCGAGCACGTTGTCGAGCATGCGCGTGGCCACCCGCGTCACTTCGGCAAACGCGGCCTGGTCAAATTGGGCGTCGCCCTCAAACGGCCGCCGGATGAAGCGGGTAAGGTCTATCGAACCCAGGCAGCAGCAACCATAGGGCGGCAGCGGTTGCTCGGCGCAGGGGTTGGTGCTGGCGATGGTTTCGCAGTAGGAAAGGTTGTTGTCGCGATTGATGTGGTCCAGAAACAGCACGCCTGGCTCTGCGTGATCGTAGGTGGAGCGCATGATCTGGTCCCATAGCTCGCGCGCCTGCAGCTTTCGGTAAATCCAGATTCCGCTGCCTTGCTCCTGGTAGGCGCCGGCAACCTTTTGCGCTTCGCCCGGCTCGGCCCTGTGCATCAGTGTGAACTCTTTGTCCAGACGCACGGCCTCCATGAAGGCGTCGCTGACGCCGACAGAGATGTTGAAATTCTTCAGGTCGCCCTGGTCCTTGGAATGGATGAATTCTTCGATATCCGGGTGGTCGCAGCGCAACACACCCATTTGGGCACCACGCCGCGCACCGGCCGATTCAACGGTCTCGCAGGACCGATCAAACACCCGCATGTAGCTGACCGGCCCGGAGGCGCTGCTTTGCGTGCTGCCGACCCACGCACCGCGTGGTCGGATGCGCGAGAAATCGTAGCCCACACCACCACCGCGCCGCATGGTTTCGGCGGCCTCCGTGAGCGCGGTGTAAATCCCCGGATGTCCGTCTTCAATGTGTGCGATGGAGTCGCCGACCGGCTGCACAAAGCAGTTGATTAGCGTTGCCGACAGCGTCGTTCCCGCTGCCGACTGGATGCGCCCGGCGGGAAGAAAGCCGTTTTGCAGTGCCTGCAAGAACTTGGCTTCCCATTGTTTACGCTGCTCCGGCGCCTCAGCGACGGCGAGCGCTCGGGCAACGCGCTGGTTGACCTCAAAAATGCTCTTCTCTGTGCCTTTTCCGTATTTCTCGATCAGTACTTCCTCGCTGATTTGTTGGGGTGCCAGGCTGACTTCTGACTTGATGCGTTCTGGTGCAATTTGCGACATGGTTGGTTTCTTCTTGGACGACGCCGAAAGGGTGGCTGTGGGGCTGCAATGTTATTGGTGCGCTGAAATGTTAACTCAAAAACGGCAAATTTTGGTGTTACACGCGCTACCGGTAGTGGTGTTACTACTGCTTACCCACTACATTTAGTGGTTGGCAAGGACAACGGTCTGTTCGTTTGTGGTTTCATAATATGAAATAGACGAGCAGGCACGGATGATGCGGCGGGCCATTGGCGGCCGTTAGATGAGAAGTGTTTACTGACTCGGAGGCTTTTCGGTGGCTTCCAGATCGACCCCAACGAGTTCGGCATCGACGCTCACCTGGCTCAAACAATCGCGCGGGGCGGGCGCATAATTTTTTTGCTGAGGCGCCATCAAGACGGCATCCTTCGGCGCCGCCGGGGTGTGGTCAGGCTGCCCGAACGCTCGACTTCGCCCCGATGCGCGACCTCGAACGGACTCACCAAATTCTCTGATGGACAGCTGAGTCAAGGCAATGGAACTCGGCCGATGGCGCTGTCCCTGTTCCAAAGAAGCAGGTCAATCGTCATAATCAGCAATCAGTGGTCTGGGCGTTCAAACACTTCAATCTTCGCGGAGGCAGCATGTGTGGCACAGTCAATCTAGCCGGTCGAGGTCTCAAAATGTGGGGGGTGGTCGCAGCGGGACTGATTCTTGCGGCGACGCTGCCGGCTTGCGGTGGGGGCTCCAGTGGCACGGTGTCTACGCCGGTGACGCCGGCCCAGCCTTGGAGCTTGCGCAGCGTCAGCGAGAGTGAGCTGAACGCATACTTTCGCAATGCGCTCGGGCCCAGTTCAAAGTCCTACCTTGGCAGCGTCTGGGCACTCGACATGGTGCAGACTGCCAGCGGGGCACCGGCAACAGCGGGCCCGACGTTTTCGGGTACCACCTTGCAGGAGTCGGGCGTTGACGAGGATGACCTGATCAAGAGCGACGGCGTCGATGTCTTCAATCTCGAACAACCCGACGCGCTCGCGTTCGCGCGCAACATTCTTCGCCGGCAAAGGCTCGATTCAAGCACGCCCAAACTGATGCCGGTAGCCAGTTTGAAAGTCCCTTTTTCGGCCGATATGCGCGCCAGCGGTCTTTACCTGGACGAGACGCGTCAACAACTGGCCGTGCTCGCGCAGGGCACGACGAGTTGGGGTGTTTACGACGCCTGGTTTGCGCCGCAGCGATGGGGACAAGGTGCGACCGAAATGGTGCTGGTGAGCAGTGCCAATCCCAACCAGTTGCAGACACGCAGAACGCTGCGCATCAACGCGCAACTGATCGGTTCTCGTCGACTTGGCGCGACGCTCTACCTGGTGCTGCGCAGTTATCCGCAACTGCCGGGTCTGGACCCGTCCTGGCCGACGGGCAAGACCGCCAGTAACCAGGCCTTGCTGGAGGCGCTGCAAGCCGCGCAGATGCTGCCCACCGTATCGATCGATGGCGGCCCTGCAGAGCCGCTGGTGCAGGCCTCCTCATGCTTCGTGCAGGATGGCAATGCCGTCAACAGCGCCGACATCATCAGTCTGGTCGCGATTGATTTGAGTGCGAGCACGGAGCGACATACGGCACGCTGTTTTACCGGTGGCACCGAGGCCTTCTACATGTCGGAGCAATCGCTCTACCTGGCGACCACGCGCAGCGTCTACAGCTATAGCGGGGCGTTTCCGGTTTACAGTGGGCAAAGCAGCACTGACATCCACAAGTTTGCCTTGAACGGTCTGGACATCAGCTACCGCGGCTCGGGCAACGTCATCGGGCATCTCGGTTTCGAGCAAAACCGCAAGTCGTTCCGATTTGGCGAGGCGCAGGGCGCGCTGCGTGTGATCACCCAAACAGGATCGAGCTGGGGCGGCTGGATCACGTCCTTGCCCGCCCCAGGGACAGTACCCGCGACCACGCCAAGCCCATCTGCGCTGGTCGAATCACCGGCCCATCTGAGCATCTTGCAAGAAGGCACGTTGGCTATGAAACTGGTGGGCGAACTGCCTAGTGCGAATCGCCCCGCGCCCTTGGGTAAAGTGGGGGAGCAGTTGTATGCCTCGCGTTTCATCGGCAGCCGTGGCTACCTGGTGACTTACCGGTTGACCGATCCGCTCTATGTGCTTGACTTGTCGAACCCGAGCGATCCGTTGGTGGCTGGCGAACTTCAGGTCAGCGGCTATTCCGACTATCTGTTCCCCCTCACCGACAGCCTGTTGCTGGGGATCGGCAAGGAGGCTGTCGCGGACGGCACCGCCGGGGACGGCCGCTTCGCCTGGTACCAGGGCGTCAAGCTCTCCCTGATTGACGTCAGCGACCCGGCGCGTCCGCGCGAGGCAGCGCGCAGCATTGTCGGGCGGCGCGGTACCGATGCCGTGGCGCTACGCAATCACCATGGTGTGGCGCTACAGACCGTGGGCACGACGGTTCGGGTCAGTTTGCCGGTCAGCCTGCATGAGACTGCTGCCTCATATGCCACCGGAACACCCAGCGACTATTTCCAGTTCACACGCAACGAACTGCAAAAGTTCGAAATTGACCTGCTCGCTCTGAGTCTAAAGACGCGCGGGAGTGTGGCATCAACACCGCAGGTCCAGCGCGACATCGGCGACGACCGCTCGCTGCTCTGGAACAATCAGGTTCACTACTTTCAGAATGGCAGTTGGATTTCTTCGCCTTGGTGAAGTCCGGCCCGCAGCCGGTGGAGCCAGGCAAGTTCAGGGCGAGTCCATCTCGATGACCATCGCCGCTAGTCACGCTCAGGCGCTGCGCTCGAAGATCGCGGCGATGCCCTGACCGCCACCGATGCACATGGTGACCAGGGCGTAGCGGCCGCCGATGCGATCGAGCTCATAGAGCGCCTTGACGGTGATCAGTGCGCCAGTGGCGCCAATCGGATGCCCCAGCGAAATGCCCGAGCCGTTCGGGTTCACTTTGGCCGGGTCCAGGCCAAGATCGCGGCTGACCGCGCAAGCCTGCGCCGCAAAGGCCTCGTTGGCCTCG
>CAYHDD010000022.1:0-13556 GCA_964355195.1 uncultured Rhodoferax sp.
GTGGGTATAAATCATGGTTGTGGAAACGTCGCTGTGACCCAGCAACTCCTGCACAGTGCGGATGTCGGTGCCCGCCTGTAGAAGGTGTGTGGCAAATGAATGGCGCAGCGTGTGAACTGATACGGGTTTCGCGATGCCTGCCTGCGCAACGGCGCGCTTGAGCGCACGTTGAACCCGATCTTCGTACAGATGATGACGGCGCTCAACACCGCTGCGAAGATCGACCGACAGCGTAGGCGAGGGGAAAAACCAGAACCACGCCCAGGTGTAGCCGACCTTCGGATACTTTTGTTCCAGAGCGTGCGGCGTTTCCACGCCACCGCGCTGCGCCTGGCGATCTGCCTCCCATTGCGCACGAGCTGCCAGCATTTGGAGGCGCAACGCGGGTGCCAGCCAGCGCGGCAACATCACCACCCGGTCTTTGCCACCCTTGGCCTCGCGCACGATGATCACGTGACGATCAAAGTCAACATCCTTCACGCGAATGCGCATACCTTCCATCAGGCGCATTCCGGTTCCATACAGCAGGCGTGCCGACAACGCCGTGACACCCTCCATCTGGGCCAGCACCCCCGCAACCTCGTCCCGTGTCAACACGCTGGGTATGCGTGGCTTGCTGGTTGGGCGGTTGATGCCATTCATCCACGGCAAGTCGATGCTCAAGACTTCGCGGTACAAGAACAGCAAGGCGCTCAAAGCCTGGTTGTGCGTGGAGCTTGACACCTTGCGCTCGGTGGCCAGCATGCTCAGAAATGCCTCGACGTCGGGCGAACCCATCTCGCGCGGATGCTGCATCTGGCCATTGCGAGCCGACCACCGAATGAAAAGACGCACCCAATAAACGCTAGCCGTTCCAA
The DNA here is from genome assembly GCA_964355195.1 of uncultured Rhodoferax sp. Classification (GTDB taxonomy): domain Bacteria; phylum Pseudomonadota; class Gammaproteobacteria; order Burkholderiales; family Burkholderiaceae_C; genus Rhodoferax. The sequence continues at coordinate 858 of CAYHDD010000022.1, forward strand.
TAAGGAGTTGCTAACAGCTCGCTTAGCTGAGTAGCTTACGCCACCCCTGCCTCGAAGACACCTGCGTCAGCCGCGCAATAACTGGGCGCCTTCAATTTTGGACGCTCGGTCGTCAAAGGTCAAAAGCGGCCCCTGGCCTGTCTGGCTTACCAGAGCGATGTGCAGGCAGTCCGCGAAGTCTCGTGACCCAGTTTGCTTGAACAACCACAGCGCTTGTTCCAAAGCTGGCTCTATCTGGAACTCCAGCTCTGTCACATCCAACAAGGCATTCAGCGCAGCAGTCACCATTGGCCTGTCATAGTGATACTTGGTCCGCAGCACCCACTCCACCTCCAGCATGACGGTGACGGTGACAAACAGGCGCTCCCCCTTGTTGATGGCCGCGTCAAACAGCCGGAGCACGATTGCGCATTGCTTCGCGTCATCGTTGGTCAGCCAGCGAACCAGTACGTTGGTGTCCAGCGCTGCCATTAATCCCCGCCCATTCGCATGTCAGAAATGGAGACATGCACACCATGCGGTGGCTTTAGCATGCCCTTCAAGGCTTTGATGGACTTCGTTTTGGCCCGCATCACCACCGTCCCGTCGGGCATGGGGGTGAAAGTGAGCCTGTCTTTCGGGCTGATTGACATCGACTTTCTGATGTTGGCAGGGATGGTGATTTGACCCTTGCTGGTCAATGTGGCTTCGGACATGCGGAACTCCTTACATTTATTCGAATTGTAAGGCTAAGTGCCAGCCAGGTCAATCGTCGCGTCCTCCCCTATACGTGACTGAGGTCCAAGGCGCGTGGACTGCAACGTTTGATTTGCTCATCAAAATTTCCAATGTGCAAATCTTGCTCATTCCTTTGTTCTGCCAACTCACCTTCTTTGGCTACAGCCCAGAAGAAGAATTTTCTCCAGCAGAACGGCGCTCCCCTCAAGGAAGGGAGCGCCATTCAAAGGTAACAGACTGCTCTTAGCAACTCCTTATTGGAACGGCTAGCCAATAGACGTAGACTTTTTCGGTGGCAAGGCTATAGTGCAGGTACCGAATGCGCTCACGCAACTGATCCAGCAAGCGGATTGATTGCAGCGGAGGGTTGCCGGGTTTCATGGAATTTTTAATACTGGATGTTTGTCCAGCATAGCCAAGAAGAACCAAGGCTGCAAGCCGCTTCCAGGAGGATCAATGTCCAGTTTATCGAGCAGCGCCCAGCATCACGAGCAGTTTTTGCTCTGAACATTACGTAGGCAGCACTCAAACCCAGAACAGGAGACAGCATGACCAAGCAGCACTTACACGCGAAACTCGACGCGATCTTCAACGCTCATATGCAGGCGGAATTGGCCGGCGACCTCGACGACACGCTTGCGACCATGGCGCCGAACCCGCATCTCGTAAATGTGCCGACCATGGTGGGTGGTCAAGGTCCGCAGGGCGTCCGTACGTTCTACTCCAAGCGGCTCATAGGCCAGTTCTTCCCGCCTGATGTCACATTCGAAACGATTTCGCGCACGTACAGCGAGGAACGACTCGTCGATGAACTCATCATCTCGTTCACTCACACCATCAAGATGGACCATATCCTGCCAAGAGTTGAGCCGACTGGACGGCGCGTTGAAGCGGTATTCGTCGTGATCGTTGGTATCGAAGGCGACAAGGTCGCCTACGAACACATCCTGTGGGACCAGGCGAGCGTGCTCGTGCAACTGGGCCTGCTCGATCCGAAGGGTCTTCCAGTCGTTGGCGCCGGTGCCGCCGCCAAGTTGAGAAATCCGGCGTTGCCGGACCCGTTCTTCAATGAGGGTTAGCTGGGGCTTAATGTCAACCCCTGCAGGCCAACTGGTTGGTCCGCCGTACTCGCCTTCGGCTCACCGGTGACCGCCAACGTTAGGCCTCACACAACACGCTATGCGCACGCTTGAAACCAAGGTCCCACCACCAATCGTCGCTGTCTCAGTCGGCGTCGGTATGTGGCTCATCTCAATTGCTGTACCTCACGCAGGCCCTGCGGTGGTTCCTCGGCTCATTGCGGCGCTCGCCATCGCCTCGATTGGTGGCGCCGCTGCCGCATCAGGCGCTGCTGCATTCCGCAAGGCTCAGACCACGGTCAACCCACTCCATCCTGAGCGTACATCGGCGGTCGTATCCAACGGCATCTTCCGGGTCACCCGAAACCCCATGTACCTCGGGCTGCTGCTGGTCTTGCTCGGTGTCGCGGTGTTCCTGTGGTCACTTCCGGCGCTCGTTGGTCCGCTTTTGTTCATTGCGTACATTCGGCGGTTCCAGATCGTCCCCGAGGAGCGGGCTCTGGAGCAGAAGTTTGGTACCGAATACGTCCAATACAAACGCCACGTCCGGCGGTGGCTGTGAGACCTATCCCTACGCTCAAGCGGGACAGTGCAAAGGCGCAACCCTCTTTCTGGTCAGGTAGTGAAGATCGGGCAAACCCATCTGCGCAAACGTTCATTCACCGCTATCGCGATGGCATAGCCGGCTGGTCCGGCGCCGGGACCACTTGCAAGGGCGAGACCTGGACGTCGAGTCGCACACCGCGCACGGAGCGGTAAGCGGATTGCTCCATCAACGTAGCCAGGCGGTTGAACATTTCGACAATGGGCATTTGATCTGCAACGTCGATTGCGGTCGAATTGGGGTCGTGATACTTGGTGTTGTCAAAGTGGGACTTGCGCGCCAATACCTGTAGCGTACGAGCGTCGAGCGTGATGCGGTCAAAGAAGAAATACGGTGCCACAAAGGTCGCATAGTTGCCCTTCTTGCCGGTCTTGGGGTCAACCGTCTGGCTGCTGCCCTCGTTCTCGGTCGTGATGGTGTCGCCATTCTCCTGAAACTCGACAAGAACGTTCTTCAAGGGCTGTACGTAAAAGCCGATGCCACCGAGTTTGCTGCCCATGCCATCGCGCTCGCTGCGCGCGTAGCGGGGCACAATGGCTTCGATCCGGTCCCACTGCATGCGCTGCGGCAGCGGCCGCAGTTGCGCCAGAAGTGCCTCCAGCAGCAAGACGTTGCGCTGCTCGCCATAGGCGGTCTTCAGAGCCTCGGCCGTGTCGGCCGGGGTATTCCACAACAGGAAGAAGCGTTTGGAGCCCGGCTCTTCACGCTCCAGTGCCCGGTCCAGCCCCTTCAACACGGCAGCGTTGAGCGCCTGGGTCGGGATCGAAACTGTCTTGCGGTAGGTGGGGTCGATATTGGTTCCGGCCGAAGACCGCTGGCGTGAGTAGCTGACCTGATCACCCACGGTAGCGACCATGGCAATGACGCCGGGCTTGTCGGATGCAGCCTGCGCCAGTGCGGCAGTACACAGCGCACCGCCCCCTGCAAAGACCAGGGTCATGGTTGATGCAAACAAGACGGATTTGGCGAACAGTTGCATGGAGCCCTCCGGCGGGGTTAGACGGGCAGCAAGGCGACACAAGTCATTGCAAGCTGCGCAAACATTCTTTGTACAGTTCGATGTAGTGCCGGGCCGCACTGTCCCAGCCGAGTGATTGGCGCATGGCGCGCTCGCGCACCCGGTTCCATTCAGGGCGACGGGCGTAGAGTGCAAAAGTACGGGCTATGGCGCGCTCGAAGGCTGGCTGGCTGAATTCTGAAAAGACAAAGCCATTGGCCAGACCTTCGTCCAGGTCTTCCAGCGTGCAGTCGACCACCGTATCGGCCAGACCACCGACCCGGTGCACCAGCGGCAGACTGCCATATTTCAGGCCATACATCTGCGTCAGGCCGCAGGGCTCGAAGCGCGATGGCACCAGCGTCACATCACTGGCGGCAAAAATGCGGTGCGCGTGATTTTCGTCATACCCTATGCGTACCGAAACCGACTGCGGGTGAGCCGCCCCACGCTCACGCAAGACCCGCTCCAGCGCGGCCTCGCCACTGCCCAGCATGACCACTTGCGCGCCGCGTGCCAGAATCGCATCGAGCGCTGCCAGCACCAGGTGCAAGCCCTTTTGTTCAGTCAAACGGCTGACCATGCCAAACAGCAAACTGTCACTCTGCACCGTCAAGCCGAGTTCCTGTTGCAAGGCCGCCTTACAGCGCGCCTTGCCTGCGGGCTTGCGGGCGTCATACGGGGAGGCAACCAAGGGGTCCAGCGCCGGGTTCCAGACCGACTCGTCCACGGCATTGAGAATGCCCGACAGCACGCCAGCGCGCGCACGCAGCAAGCCGTCCAACCCGCAGCCCTGCTCCGGCGTCTGAATCTCGCGTGCATAGGTCGGACTGACAGTCGTGATACGGTGGGCGAAATACAGACCCGCCTTCATGAACGATATCTGCCCGTAGTACTCCAGGCCGTCCACTGAAAAGGCGCTAACCGGCAAGCCGAGGTCCGCAAACAGCTCGGGCGTAAACACACCCTGATAGGCCAGGTTGTGCACGGTGTAAACACTCGCCACGGGGACCGGCTGGCGCGAGCGGGAGAACGCCAGGTAGGCACCCGCCAAAGCCGCATGCCAGTCGTGGCTGTGCACCACCTCGGGCTGCCAGTCAGTGTCCAACCCACAGGCCAACTCGGCGGCTGCAAACCCGAGCAAGGCAAAACGACGGTGATTGTCGGCGTGCGCCCGTCGCTGCACATCCTCGTAGGGGCCACCGGGGCGGCAGTAGAGTTGCGGCGCATCAATCACATAGGCGACCAGGTCCAGGCTCGCCAGGCGTGCCCGGCGCAGCTTGATTCGCTGACCCCAGGGAGCCGTCAGTTCCATCGACGCCTGCACGTCTTGCAGGTCCGCCATCACGGCCGCAAAGCCGGGCAAAAGGACCCGCACATCGCCACCCGCTGCCTTCAGCGCTGTCGGCAGTGCGCCCGCTACATCGGCCAAGCCACCTGTCTTGAGCAAAGGAAATATTTCGGCGCTGACCTGCAAAACCTTCATGGATCGCACTACCCCAATTTGGCCATCATGTCGCGCGTGATCAAGACCACCCCCATGTCGGTGCGCTCAAAGCGACTGGCGTCCAGCGCAGCGTCTTCACCGACCACCATGCCCTCGGGAATCTGACAGCCGCGGTCAATCACCACATTGCGCAATCGGCAGTGCCGCCCGACCGTCACGTCGGGCAGGATCACAGCCTGCTCGATACGGCAGTAGGAATGCACGCGCACTTCAGAGAACAACACTGAATCGGCCACGTGCGAGCCAGACACGATGCAGCCCCCTGACACCAGTGTATTGACCACCACACCGTGCTTGCCCAGCGCATCGGGCACGAACTTGGCCGGTGGCAACTGGCGCTGGTAAGTCCAGATCGGCCACTGGGTGTCATAGATATCAAGCTCGGGCAAGGTGGAGGCCAAGTCCAGATTGGCGGCCCAAAAGGCATCGATGGTGCCGACATCGCGCCAGTAAGGCGCGGCACCCTGTACCCGCGATACGCAGGACAGGCGAAACGGGTGGGCCAGGGCGCGCCCCTGCGAGACGGCGCGCGGAATCACATTCTTGCCGAAGTCATGCTCGGAATCCGGATTTGCCAGATCCTCCTCCAGCAGTTCGTAAAGATAGTCTGCGTCGAAAACATAGATGCCCATACTGGCCAGTGACACCTGGTCATCGCCGGGCATGGCGGGCGGATTGTCCGGCTTTTCAACAAAGGCGGTGATGTTGCGTTCCTCATTCACCGCCATGACGCCAAAAGCACTGGCTTCGGCACGCGGTACTTCAATGCAGCCGACGGTGCAACCGGCACCCCGCTCGGCATGGTCCTTGAGCATGATCGAGTAGTCCATCTTGTAGATGTGATCCCCGGCCAGGATGACGATGTATTCTGGTTTGCTGGAGCGAATGATGTCCAGATTCTGGAAGATCGCATCCGCCGTCCCACGGTACCAATGGTCTTCACCGGCACGCTGTTGCGCCGGCAACAGGTCAACCATTTCATTGAGCTCGGCACGCAAGAAACTCCAGCCACGCTGCAGGTGCCGCAGCATCGAGTGCGACTTGTACTGTGTCACCACGGCCATGCGGCGAATGCCCGAATTCAGGCAGTTCGACAGCGCGAAATCAATGATGCGGAATTTGCCGCCAAAGTACACCGCCGGTTTGGCGCGCCGATCGGTCAGTTGCTTGAGCCGGGAGCCGCGTCCACCGGCCAGCACCAGGGCCACCGTGCGACGCACCAGCTGGTGCGACTGAAGACTGGTCTCTGTCGTTGTGCGCATGATCCATTCTTTCTCTTGTTTCACTACGGGCGCTCTGAATTTAGCACTTTCCAAGTTCCCGCTATCGACCGGCTGTAGTTCTGGACTTGTTGCAAATCACGGACCCCGCGACGAGTCTGGTCAAACGACTGTGGCGTTGGCAGGCAATGGATTCGACACCTCAATCAAATTCATGTCCGGGTCGCGGAAATAGACCGACAGAATGGGACCCGTGGCACCGGTGCGGCGCACCGGCCCCTCGATCAGCGCGACGCCGCAAGCCATCAGGTGGGCAACTACCTCAGCCACCGGCACCGACGTCAGGAAACACAAGTCGGCCGAGCCTGGCGTCGGGCGCAGCGCTTTGGGCTCAAACTCCTTGCCGTGCTGATGCAGGTTGATCTTCTGCGAACCATAGGCCAGGGCGGCGCGCCCGGCACCGAAAGTCACGACTTCCATGCCCAGGGCTTGAGCGTAGAAGGCGCTGGTCATGGCGATGTCTTTGACCGTCAACACCAGATGGTCGAGGCTGTCAATCTTCATGCATCTCCTTTTCAAGTCCGGCCAGCGCGGCCGCGGCGTTGCTGACTGTCTGCTCGGATGAGCGATTCATCCCCCTTGGCTGCACGGATTTTCCACCCATGCTAAGGTTCTGTCAGCCGACACATTGATCAGCACTTTTGGATGACCCATGAAATCAAGATTTTCCGCGCTGGTGGCTGCCATCCTGTCCACCATTCTCAGCGGCCCAGGGCTGGCACAAACAGTCACTGGGGCAGCGAAGACGACTTTCGATGCCGAGCTTGCCAAAGCGCTGGGCGCCGACGATTACGGCATGAAGAGCTACGTCCTGGTGATTCTGAAAACTGGTCCCAACAAGATCCCGGCCGGACCCGAGCGCGATGCCATGTTCGCGGGCCACATGGCCAACATCAAGCGCCTCGCCGCTGACAAGAAACTCGCGCTGGCAGGCCCGCTGGATGGCGTCGACGGCTGGCGCGGCCTCTTCGTCCTGGCCGTCGCAAACATCGAGGAAGCCAAGCAGCTTGTCGCCGCCGATCCGGTTATTCGCAGTGGCGAAATGATTGCTGAATACCACAAGCATTACGGCTCAGCGGCCTTGATGCTGGTCAACGACGCGCACGAGAAGTTGGCCAGGAAGAGCTTTTAGCCGGAGTGGCGCGAGGACATGTTGATTCCATTTCCATGTCCAGCGAGCCGGGGACGCAATGACAAACGGGGCGGTGCGATTCGTGCAACCCGAATTGAACTGAAATCAGACGCCCAGGTAGCGATGCCACAGGGCGTGGTCGGCATCGAGCTCGGCCGAGCTGCCTTGCCAGGCAACCCGACCCCGTTCGATGATGGTGTGACGCTCGGCGATCCGGATCAGGCGCTCAACGTATTTGTCGATCACCAGAATGGTCTGTCCCTGGCCTTTGAGTGAGGCCAGGCAGGCCCAGATCTCCTCGCGGATCAGTGGCGCCAGGCCTTCGGTGGCCTCGTCGAGGATCAGCAGGTAGGGATTGGTCATCAGCGCACGGGCAATCGCCAGCATCTGCTGTTCGCCACCTGAGAGCTGATTGCCCATGTTGTTCCAGCGCTCGCCCAGGCGCGGGAACAGGGCGAACACTTTGTCCAGGGTCCAGGGGTCGCGCGAGCGGTTGCGGTTGTCCGCGAAGGCCACCAGGTTTTCCCGGACCGTGAGGTTGGGGAAGATCTGGCGGCCCTCAGGCACCAGCGCCACGCCCATACGCGCGATGCGGTCCGGGCTACGCGCCTCTATCGAAGTGCCTTGAAAGCGGATGCTGCCGCCGCGTGCTGGCGTCATCCCCATGATCGAGCGCACGGTCGTGGATTTGCCCATACCGTTGCGCCCGAGCAGCGTGGCCACTTCGCCGACACGGATGTCGAAGCTGACGCCAAACAACACCTGGCTGGCGCCGTAAGCAGTTTCGATATTGCGCACTTCCAGCAGGACTTCGTTCATAGCTACTCTCTCGCTCGGCACAACACTCATACGTGTCCCCCGCCTTCCAGCTCATCGCCCAGATAGGCCTTCCTGACTTCGGCGTTGGCGCGAATCTCGTCGGGTGTGCCGGTGGCGATCACCCTGCCGCCGACCAGCACTGAAATGCGATCAGCCAGACGAAACACGGCATCCATGTCGTGCTCGACCAGCAACACCGCGACGTCCTTGCGCACTGCCTCGATCAGCTCGATCACGCGCACCGACTCTTCGGCGCCCATGCCGGCCATGGGTTCGTCGAGCAGCAAGAGTTTGGGTCGCGTCGCCAGGGCCAGACCGACTTCGAGTTGACGTTGCTCGCCATGCGCCAGGTTTGCTGCCAACACATCTTCACGGCCGGCCAGGCCGACGCGGGCGACCAGCGCGCGCGCCTCCCGGAACAGCTCGGTCTCGTCGCGCAGGGGCCGCCAGAACGCCATGCTGGACCCGCTGCGCGCCTGCACAGCCAGTGCCAGGTTGTCGGCAACCGTGAACTTGCCGAAGATGCTTGTGATCTGGTAGGAGCGCGCCAGACCGCGCCGGACGCGCTCATATTGCGGCGTGGCGGTGATGTCCGCACCGGCAAAGGCAACACTGCCAGCGTCACTGGCGAGCGTGCCCGACAGTTGCGCGATCAGTGTGGTTTTGCCCGCTCCGTTGGGGCCAATCAGGGCGTGCACTTCGGCTGGTCGCACGTCGAGATTGACCTGGTTGGTGGCGACCAGACCACCAAAGCGCTTGACCAGACCAGTCACGCGGAGAATCGACTCAGCCATTCTTCCTCCGGGCAAAGAGTCCTGCCACGCCCTGCGGCGCGTACAGCACGATCAGCAGCAGGATGACGCCGACGCCAAACATGGCGTGCTCCTGGTAGCTCGGGTAGAGACTGGCCAGCCAGGCGATCTTGTGGTTGGCGATGAACTCCTCCAGCCCAAGCAGTACAGAGGCGCCGATCAGGCCGCCGTAGCGAAAACCGACGCCACCCAGAATCACCATGATCATCAGGTTGCCCGATTGGGTCCAGTGCAGGGTGGAAGGGTTGATGTAGTTGCCGTGATTGGCAAGCAGCGCGCCCGCCAGTCCACCGAACGCGCCGGCAATGACGAAGCAGACCAGCTTGTAGCGCCGCGTCGGATAACCGATGGCCTCCATCCGCGCCTCGTTTTCGCGGATCGCCTCGATCACACGGCCGAAGCGCGAGCCGACCAAGCGCGTGAGCAAGAGTTGCGACAAAGCCAGAACCACCAGCACCACGTAGTAAAACGTGGCATCGTCCTTCAAGTCAAGAAACGGCAGGGTTGATCGACCCGGCAGACTCAAACCCTCGTCGCCGCCGTAGGCCTTCATCGAGATCGTCAGGTAGTAGATCATCTGCGCGAAGGCCAGCGTGATCATGATGAAGTAGACGCCCCGGGTGCGCAGCGAGATCGCGCCGATGGCCAAGGCCAGTAAACCCGCCGCCAGCATCGCGACCGGCCAGGCGATGAGGGCGCTGGAGGCACCCTCGATGATCATGATCCCGGCGGTATAGGTGCCGATGCCGACCAAGGCCGCGTGACCGAACGAGACCATGCCACCGTAGCCCAGGATCAGGTTCAGGCTGCTGGCCGCCAGGCCGTAGATCATGACCCGGCTGGCAAAGCTGGTGTAGTAACCCAGCCCCAGCGCCTGCATCAGCGCCGGAAAGCCTGACGCCGCAAGCAGAAACAGAAGAATCAGTGTGCGCTGCATCATCCCCTCGCCGGAAAAAGGCCCTGTGGCTTCCAGAACAGCACCGCCGCCATCAGCACGTAGATCAGGATGGAGGCCAACGCGGTTCCGAGTGAACTGGCGAACTGCGCTGGCAGCAATTCACGCAGCAGCGCGGGCAGGAAGGCGCGCCCAAAGGTATCGACCAGCCCGACCAGCACCGAGCCGATCAGGGCACCGCGAATCGAGCCGATGCCCCCGATCACGATCACCACAAAGGCCAGAATCAGGATGTTGTCCCCCATGCCGACCTGCACCGCGAAGATCGGCCCCATCAGCGCGCCAGCCACCGCGCAGAGCGCCGCGCCGAAGCCAAACACCACGGTGAACAGCAGCTTGATGTCCACCCCCATGGCGGTGGCCATCGCGCGGTTGGAGGCTCCGGCGCGCACGCGCATGCCGATGCGGGTCTTGGTTACGATCACATAGAGCAAGCCCGCCACCGCCAGGCCGACGACGATAACCAGCAAACGGTAAGCCGGGTAGAACAAACCCGGCACCAACTCGACCGGGCCGGACAGTGCCGCTGGCATGCTCAGCGGCATGTCCGAACCCCAGATCATGCGCACCGCTTCGTTGCTGATAAGGATCAGCGCGAAAGTGGCGAGCACCTGCGACATGTGGTCTCGAGCGTAGAGCTGGCGCAGAATGGTGACCTCAAGCACCATGCCGACAATGGCAGTGGCCGGTATCGCCAGCACCACCCCCAGCGCGAACGAGCCCGTGGCCTGCACCAGGCTGGCAGTGAGAAAGGCGCCGACCATGTAGAGCGAGCCATGCGCCAGGTTGATCATGTCCATGATGCCAAACACCAAAGTGAGTCCGGCGGCCAGCAAGAACAGCATCAACCCGAATTGCAGGCCGTTGAGCGACTGCTCGATGATCAGGGTTAGCGACATGCTGGGTGGCACCTATTTCATCTTGCAATCCTGGGCGTAGGCATCGCCCCGGTCCTTGAACACCGTGCCCATGGTCTTGTTGACCAAGCGGCCCTGGGCGTCTTTGCCGACCATGCGCAACACGTAATCCTGAATCGGGAAGTGGTTGTTGTTGAACTTGAAGGCACCACGCACCGACTGGAACTTGGCCGCCTTCAGCGCGCGCCCCAGACCCTCCTTGTCTTCCAGCTTGCCCTTGACCTCGCGCACGGCAGAATCAATCAGCAAAGCCGTGTCGTAGGCCTGCGCCGCGTACACGCTGGGCAGGCGCTTGTATTCCTTCTCAAACTCGGAGACGAACTTCTTGTTGGCGACATTGTCGAAATCGAGCGCCCAATGTGCGGTGTCGAACAGGCCAAGCATGGCTTCGCCGACCGGCCGGATGACATCCTGGTCGGAGCCGAAACCGGGGGTGATCAGCTGGATGTCCTTGGACAGACCGGCGCCAACGAACTGCTTGATGAAGTTGATGCCCATGCCGCCGGGCAAGAAGGTATAGAGCACATCGGGCTTGGCTGCGCGGATCTGCGCCAGCTCGGCCGAGTAATCGATCTGGCCCATCTTGGTGTAGACCTCGTCCGCCAATTTTCCCTTGTAAAAGCGTTTGAACCCCGTCAGTGCATCCTTGCCCGCCTGGTAGTTGGCGGCCATCAGGTAAACGTTCTTGTAACCCTTGGTCGTGACGTGCTGACCGGCGGCCTCGTGGTAGGCGTCGTTCGGCCACGCTACGGCGAAGTAGTAGGGGTTGCACTGGGCGCCAGCCAGATTCGATGGCGCGGCGTTCGGGCTGACGTAATAAGTCTTCGCGGCGAAGGCCTCGGGCGCTGCCGCCAGCATGATGTTGGAGAACACGATGCCGGTCAGGAAGTCGACGCCGTCGAGCTTGATGTTCTTCTCCGCCAGTTGCTTGCCGACCTCGGGCTTGAACTGGTCGTCGCCGATGATCACCTCGGCCGGCAGGCCACCGAGCTTGTTGCCATTGAGTTTCACGGCCAGCATGAAGGCATCGCGGATATCGGTTCCAAGCGCTCCGCTCGGACCCGACAGGGTACTGATGAGACCCACCTTGACTTTGTCAGCGGCAAGTGCCGGCAGGGTCAGCGCGAGCGCGGCGGTCAGGGTGATGGCAAGTTGTTTCATGAGTTGTGCTCCTTGTAATGATGAAGTGATGGGATCGTGTTCAGTTGACGACGCCAAGACGCAGCTTGTAGCGCTGGAGCTTGCCGTTTTCGGTGCGCGGCAAGGTGGCGACAAACGCCACCGCGCGCGGGTATTTGTAGGGTGCCAGGGTGCTCTTGACGAGTTCCTGCAAGGCCTTTGCCGTAGCCTCACTGGCCTCATGTCCGAGGCGCAGCACGACGTAGGCCTTGACGATCTGACCACGCGCCGCGTCGGACGCACCGACCACGCCGCACTCGGCCACCGCCGGATGCGTCAGCAGCACGTCTTCGACTTCGGGACCGGCAATGTTGTAACCGGCGCTGATGATCATGTCGTCGGTGCGCGACTGGTACCAGTAGTAGCCGTCGGCATCCATCAGGTAGGCGTCGCCAGTCAGGTTCCAGCCGTTCTGGACATAGCTGCTCTGACGCGCGTCGTCGAGGTAGCGGCAGCCGGTCGGCCCCTTGACCGCCAGGCGCCCGATCTGCCCTGCCGGCAGCGTTTCGCCCCTGTCGTCGAGCACGCAGGCGCGGTAGCCGGGGACGACGCGGCCGGTGGCACCGGGCCGCACGTCACCGGGTTTGCAAGCGATGAAGGCATGCAGCAACTCGGTCGAGCCAAGGCACTCGGTCATTTCGATGCCGGTGGCAGCCTGCCATTCAGCGCGCGTGTCGGCCGGCAGCATCTCGCCCGACGAA
>CAYHDD010000023.1:0-13542 GCA_964355195.1 uncultured Rhodoferax sp.
GCTTGGCAATGGCGCGCGCAATCGCCACGCGCTGCTGCTCGCCGCCCGAGAGCTGTGCCGGAAAGTGGTCCAGCCGCTCGCTCAAGTCCACCAGCGCCAGCGCGGCCTCGGGCGTCAGCGGATGTGGTGCGATTTCGGTCACGATGGCGACGTTCTCGCGCGCCGTCAGGCTGGGGATCAGGTTGTAGAACTGAAAGACAAAGCCCACATGCTCGCGCCGGAAAGCGGTCAGTTCGCCGTCGTCGGCCTGGGTCAGGTCTTCGCCGTGGTACCAGACGTGGCCGCTGCTCGGCACATCCAGACCCCCCAGGATGTTCAGCAGCGTCGATTTGCCGCTGCCCGAAGGACCCAGCAGTACCACCAGCTCGCCCTCGAACAGCACCAGGTCAATGCCGCGCAGGGCGTGCACTTGCACCTCGCCCATGTGGTAGACCTTGGTCAGGCCTTCGGCGCGAAAGATGACGCTGCGATCCAAGGCAACAGCCGACGTATCCATGCGCACATGCTAGCGGCGAAGCGAACGCGCGAGTAGAGCTAAATCAACAAAGGTCCCTGGGCTTTGCCTCGCGCGGCATTCTCAAGGCCCTGGTGGTCCATCAGAGGTCTTGATCCTCGACGTCCACGTCCGAACCCGGGGGCAGTGTGGCGATGGCGTCCATCACCAGGCGCACGTGCTCGGTCTCCTCGTCACGCAGCTCGGTGAACAGTTCACGCACGCTCGCATCACGCACGTGCTGGAGAGCCTCGTTGTAGAACCAGTAAGCCTTTTCTTCTGACGCCAGGGCCAGCTGAAAGGCCTTCAGCGTCGACATGTTCCAGCGCGGCGCGCCGACATCGGGTGCCTCGACGTCGAAGAGCGCGCTCGGGCTGACGCGCACCGGCTTGGCACCAAACAACTGCTGTCGACGCTCCGCGAGCTGGTCGCCGTGTTTCGCTTCGTTGATCGCCATCGATGCGAAAACCGATGCGGCGTCCACCGCGTCACGCTGGCCGATTTGCTCGGCAAACAAGTTGTAGCGATCCCGCGCTTCGGCTTCGATCAGCACGGCTAGATCGAGAGCGTCCATGAGGTCAAGGGCGGAGAAGTCAATTTTGACGGACATGTGTGCCTCCTGTAGGTCGTGGCGAGCAGCTGGCTGCGAGCGCCCGCGTCGCGAACGGGCAGGCGCATTTTAGACAGGGGTCAAGACAATTTGCATGATCTGGATCAGTTTGGACGCTGAATCCTGGCGCTCGCGAACCTGCTCATGAAAGCGCGGTCAATTCTGTCCTTCCAGATCCAGACCCAGCGTCCGGCAAAAGACCAGCGACCCCACGCACCCAGCGCGTGCCTGTTTCCTGTGCTGATCAGGTACAGCGCGCGCCGCTGCGGCATCCAGTCGGTTGGCTTATGTCCAAGGCACAGAGCACGCAGATTGTTGGCCAGCACGGGGCCAGCCCTGACGGCATAGACGCCGGACTTTGGCCTGGCCACGTGGTAGCAGGCGACGTCACCGGCCGCCAGGACCTGCGGGTGTGAGAGGCTTTGCAGGGTTGGTCCGACGCGAATGAAACCGTGCTCGTCGGTGGCCAAGCCGCTGGCCGCGGCCCAGGCCGGTGCGGCGGCCCCAGTGACCACCAGGCAGGCGTCAAATGCCAGGGCCGGACCGGTCTCGAAGGCGACCGCACCGGGTTCAACCCGGACCGCTCGGCGTGAGCCATGCCATTGGATGCCACGTTGCTCCAGCATCACCATCGCGCGACGCCGCAGGCGCAGCGGCATGCCCGGCATGGCAAGCGCTTGCGCGCCGACCAGCGTCACGCAAAGCCGCGACCCGTTGCGCACATCGGCCTGATGTTGCACGGCAAAAGCCAATTCGAGGCCAGCAACGCCGGCGCCCAGAATGGCCAGATCAAAACGACCTTGATGTTGCGCAATGCGCTTCGTCAGGTCGGGCCAGTGGGCAATGAATTCTTCCATCGGACGGATAGCCAGGGCGTGCTGTGCACAACCGGGCAGTTGATCGAGCGCCGCCAGCGGGCCCGTGTCAATCGAAAGCAGGTCAAAGTGCAGTGTCGAACCGTCAGCGCAGCTCACCTGGTTGGCAAGCAGATTCAGCGCCACGCCGCTGGTTTCATGAAAAATCACGTTGGCGCGCGCGGCCATCTCATCGAGGGCAATCGCGCACGCCGTGATCGGGTAGTGCCCGGCGATCCAGCCCGGCAACATGCCCGAGTAGATCTGCCGCCGGTAGGGCGACACCAGGTGGACTTCCCAGCCGGGCAGCGGTTGTGCGGCCAACTCGGCCAGCACCTTGACATGGGCGTGGCCGCCACCCAGGAGAACGAGACGCTTCATGGCCACTGCGTACGAGCTGGGTGGTTGAACCGTGTCTCGCCGCGCTCGCCCCTGTGCTGCTCCAGCGCGTACAGGCGGGGCAGATCGGACGGCAGGTCCACGTCCCAGAGGGTCTCCAACTCGCACAGCCGCAGACCACCGGAGCTTGCGCGTGTGCGTGTTTCCTGCATCACCTCGGCCGTGCTCCAGGGCATGTTGGTGAACAGGCACGGCTGTGCCTGATGCAGTCCGATCAGCGCATAACCGCCGTCCTCGGTCGGATGGAAGACGGCGTCAGCGCCCGCCAGCAGGGCTTTTGCTGCGGCACGCAAATGCGACGGCTGCAAGGCCGGGCAGTCGGTGCCGACAAGCAGAAGTGGTGAGTGCCGACAATGCCATTCAAAGGCGCTCAGCATGCGCTGGCCCAAGTCGCCCTCGGGCTGTGGCCGGCAGTGCATGCCCGTCGTCTTGTGCAGCGCGCGAAAGAAGCGCTGTTGTGTGTCGGGTGCGCACCAGAGTGTGACGGGGCCAAGCTCTGCCTGAAGCGCACCGGCCAGGGTGGCACGGGTCATCTGGCGCTGCAGGCGTGCTGCGGCAGCGGCGTCCAGAGCCGGAATCAGACGTGTTTTCACCAGGCCGGGCACGGGCGCCTTGGCAAAGACGGCAATCTGCACCTGGCGCAGCGCCGACTCACTGGCGTCGCGGTCGGTAGCCATATTTGAGGGCCAGTTGCGCCGGGTCGGCGCCGAAGAAGTAGGCGGCGCGCAAACGCCACATCAACACGATGGTGCGCAGCACGCCGTGCTGCTGCCAGCGGCGCGCTGAGGTGACGACCCTTTGCGGCAGGCAGGCCGGTGGCGACAGTCGTTTGAGCGCGCGCGACAGGGCGATGTCTTCCATCAGGGCGATGTCGGCAAAGCCGCCGACCGCCATGAAGGCGTCGCGCCGCACGAACATGGCCTGATCGCCGGTGGCGATGCCGGACCAGCGCGAGCGCAGGTTCATCAGCGCAGCGACACAGCGCAGCACCGGATGGCGGCTGTCGATGCGCAGGTCGAAGCGCCCCCAGACTTTGTCCTGCGCCAGCGCTGACCGAACCAGGGCATCGGCCTGCTCGGGCAAGCGTGTATCGGCGTGCAGGAACAACAAGACCCCGGCCAAGCTGGTGGCAGCGCCGGCGTTCATCTGTGACGCGCGTCCCCGAGGCGCGAGCAAGGCGATATCGGCGTCTCTCTGGGCGATGGCAAGCGTGTCGTCCTCACTGCCGCCATCGACCACCACCAGCTGCGCGCCGCGTTGGCGCAGCCCTTCAAGTTGTTGCAGGCACGTCGCCAGCGTGGCGGCTTCGTTGAGTACCGGCAGCACAATGCACAGTTCAGGATTCTTCACGCCACGGCTCCGCTCATCGGCCTCGGCGCCAACTGTGAAAACGCTCGACCCAGGCCAGCAGGCGCTCGGGCGCGTGAGCCCGCTTCCATTCGCCCGCGACGTACTTGTTGGCCTCGGACAGCGTCGGGTAAGTGTGGATGGTGCCCAAAATCTTGTTCAGACCGATGCCGTGCTTCATGGCCAGCACGTACTCGGCCAGCAGGTCGCCCGCGTGTTCGCCGACGATGGTCACGCCCAGGATGTGATCCTTGCCCGGCGCGGTCAGCACCTTGATGAAACCATGGGCCTCGCTGTCGGCGATGGCGCGGTCGAGCTCCTCCAAATCAAAACGCGTGACCTCGAAGGCAATGCCGCGCTCGCGCGCTTCGAGCTCGTTGAGTCCGACGCGGGCGACTTCGGGCTCGACGAAAGTAGCCCATGGGATCACGCGGTAGTCGGCACTGAACTTCTTGAACGGGTCAAACAAGGAGTTCACGGCAGCGTACCAGGCCTGGTGCGCGGCCGTGTGTGTGAACTGGTAGGGGCCGGCCACGTCGCCTGCGGCGTAGATGTTTGGAAAGTTGGTTTGCAGATAGCCATTGACCTGCACCGTGCGAGCGGTCGTCACGCCGAGCTCCTGGAGTCCGTAGCCGGTCAGGTTGGCACTGCGACCCACGGCCACCAGCAGGGCATCGAAGGGGATGCGCACTTCCCGGCCCCGGTGCTCGGCGATCAGCCACTTCCCGGTCTCGACGACTTCGATGCGTTTGGCGCTGTGGCCCAGGAGCACTTCGACGCCTTCGCGGCGAAAGCGCTGTGCCACGAGTTCCGAGACCTCCGGGTCCTCGCGCATCAGAAGACGCTCTGCCATTTCGACTTGCGTCACCTTGGAGCCAAGGCGTGCAAAGGTCTGGGTCAGTTCACTGCCGATCGGACCGCCGCCCAGCACGACCAGGCGCTCCGGGCGCTCGCGCAGCTTCCACACGGTGTCGGAGCTCAACGCCTGGACCTGGTCGATGCCAGGAATCGGTGGCATGAACGGACGCGCCCCGGCAGCGATCACGATGGCGCGTGTCGTGAGGCGCCGCACGCGTGCGTCGGGCTCGGTAATTTCCACCTCCCACGGCGAGACCAGGCGTGCGCTGCCCTGCACCACGTCCACACCCAGGGCCGTGTAACGCTCAATCGAGTCATGCGGCGCGACGGTTTGAACCACGGCCTGCACACGCTCCATGACTTCAGCAAATTCGAAGTCGGCGTGCGCCGCGCGCATGCCAAACTCCTTGGCACGCTGCACGTGAGACAGAAACTTGGCCGAGCGGATCAGGGCCTTGGACGGCACGCAGCCGGTGTTCAGACAGTCGCCCCCCATTTGATGTTTCTCGACCAGGGTCACCCTGGCCTTGATGGCGGCTGCGATGTAGGCGGTGACGAGTCCGGCCGAGCCCGCGCCAATGACGATCAGATTGCGGTCGAACGACTTGGGCCGTTGCCAGCGCGCGTAGATCTTGCGCGCTTGCACCGCCTCGACGCACTTGCGCGCGAACAGCGGGAAGATGCCCAGCAAAACCAGCGATCCGAACAGCCCGGGCGAGAGGATGCCCGAGAGCGAGTCGATCTGCGCCAGCTGGGTGCCGGCGTTCACGTAGACCAGCGTGGCGGCGAGCATGCCGAGCTGACTCACCCAGTAGAAAGTCCAGGTGCGGATGACGGTCAGTCCCATGACAAGATTGATCACGAAGAAGGGCAGAACCGGCAGCAGACGCAGCGTGAAGAGGTAGAAGCCGCCATCCTTGGCCATGCCTGCGTTGAGACCTGCCAGGCGCGCGCCGAAGCGCGCCTTGACCCAGTCGCCGAGCAGCCAGCGAGCGCTCAGAAACGCCAGCGTAGCGCCGACGGTGGAAGCAAATGAGACGATCAAACTGCCCCAGGCCAGTCCGAAGAAGGCACCCGCCGCCAGCGTCATGAGGGTGGCGCCGGGTATTGACAAGGCCGACACGCTGACGTAGCCAGCGAAAAACACCAGGCCTGCCAGCACCGGCTGCGCGGCGCGCCAGGCTTCAAGCTCGGTCTGGCGTGCCTTGATCGTTGTCAGGTTCAGGACCTGTCCCGGATCGAGTGCATAAATGAGGGCCAGCAGCGCGAGCGCCAGGAGCAGAACCCAGGCGCGTTTGTCTAGTCGCATGCAAGGTCTTCATTGAACGTGGCAGGCCTGGGCCCACAGCTCGGTGCCGCTGCCGTGCCGGTGCCCAGCGCGCCGCCGCAGCTCGACCCCTGCCCGGCGGTACAGCCAAAGCAATGGTCGGCGACGCGAATCGGCGCGTCTTCCAGCGCCTGGACCTCGATCTCGCTGAGGTGCGTTCGTGCACGCCGTGCGTGGCTGAGCGCCAAGCCGAGTTGCTGGTTGAAGTCGCAATCGAACAGGTAGCCTTGCCAATCCACACTGAGCGTGCTGCGGCACATCACCTGGGGCAGATTGCCGTCCTGGTGAGCGCCGCGCAGCAACTGCATGTAGCTGTCAAACTGCCCCTTGGATACCAGCATCGAACCGAAACGCTGAATCGGCATGTTGGCCAGGGTGAACAACTGATTGAAGACGACACCAAAATGTGCGGCCAGGTGTCGCTTGTAGTCCTGTTCCAGGAGTTCCTGCGACGGCGGCAGGCTTGGCCCCTGCGGGTTGTAGACCAGGTGGAGTGCCAAGCCCGACCCGGGGCGACCGTAGCCAAGCGCGTTCAGGCGCTGCAAGGCCCGGATGCTGGCATCGAAAGTTCCCTTGCCGCGCTGGCGGTCAACGTTGTCTTCCTGGTAGCAGGGCAAAGAGGCAACCACTTCGAGCCGGTGCGCCGCCAGGAAATCGGCGAGGTCTTCCTGGCCCGGCTCTTCCAGGATGGTGAGGTTGCAGCGGTCGATCACGCGCACACCGCGTGAGCGCGCGCTCACCACCAGAGCGCGGAAATGCGGGTTCAGCTCGGGCGCACCACCGGTCAGGTCGAGCGTGCGCAAGGCCGGGCTGGCCGCCAGAAAGGCAAGCACGGTAGCGATGGTGTCGCCCGACATCTCTTCGGTCCGATTCGGTCCGGCGTTGACGTGGCAGTGCGTGCAGCTCTGGTTGCAGCGGTAGCCGAGGTTGATCTGCAGGGTGTCGACAATGCCGCGCCGCAGCGCGGGAAAGTCGGTTTGGGTCAGTAGCGTCAGGGTGTCGTGCATGGCTTTCAATCAAGCGTGGATTCCATTGGTCGGGTGAAGCGCTGATTTCTTACAGGGCGTGGTTCAGCAGAGGGGGACGACGTTCTTGGCCTGGGCCTTGACGAGCCTGTCGCCGTGACCCGCCAGAGCTCAAGCGGCTCGTCATTGCTTCGCCTTCTCCCCGCGCAGCAGCGTCAGCGCCAGCAGCGCCGAGGCCACCATCAGGAACAGGCTCACTGCGTTGAGCACGGGCGTGGCGCCTTCGCGCATGCGGCCATACATCATGACGGTGAGCGGGGCGTCGGAGCCGACCAGCATCAGCGTGGTGTTGAAGTTCTCGAACGACATCAAAAAGGAGATCGCCGCAGCGCCGATCAGGGCTGGTTGCAGGTAGGGCAGGGTGATGGTGACAAACACCGCCGCGCGCGAGGCACCCAGGTTGTAGGCGGCTTCCTCCAGCGTGAGGTCGAAGCGCCTCAGGCGTGCCGTGATGGTCAGCGTGGCAATCGAGACGATGTAGGAAAACTGGCCCAACACGACCAGCGGCAGGCCGGGGCGCAGGAACTCCAGCTCCAACCACCACAGATCGTCGGCCAGGTTGGCGATGCGGCTGGCAAAGGCCAGGATCGAGATGCCCAGAATGACGCCGGGAATGACCAGCGGCGCCAGCATCAGCATGGAAAGCGCCTGCTTGCCGCGAAATTGCCCACGCTCGATCAGAAAGGCGTTGGTCGTCCCTACCAGCACCGACAGCAGTGTCACCCACAGCGCGACCACCACACTGGTCCACAGGCTTGCGAGCATCGCCCTGTCGGCAAACAGGCCCTGGCGTTTGCCGTTGGCGCTGCCCAGGAACCAGTCGAGCGTAAAGCCATTCCAGGGCGGCGCCGGGTAGGGCGCGTTGTTGAAGGCGAAAGTGGCAAGCACCAGCAGCGGCAGGAACAGGAAGGCAAAGAACAGCACGGCGTAAACCACGGTGCTGGTGCGTAACCACAGCGGGCGGGGCAGCGAGGAGATCATGACTTCTGCATCACTTCGCCAAATTTCTGACCGCTGAGCTGTAGGCCGAACCAGACGATGGCCGTGCTCAAACCCAGCAGCAGAAAACCAAAGGCCGCGCCCTGCTCCCAGTTGAAGCGTGTAATGAACTGGGTGTAGATCTGCTCGGTGAACCACTGTGAGTTTTTGCCGCCGAGCAGCGTCGGCGTCAGGTAGTTGCCCAGGGTCAGCATGAAGACCACAATGCAGCCGGCCACGATGCCGGGCGCGGCGTGCGGGATGACGATTTGACGCAGGATGGCCCAGCCGCTGCCACCCAGGTCGTAAGCAGCCTCGATCAGCGAATCGTCCAGGCTTTCCAGCGCGCTGATCAGCGGAATCACCATGAACAGCATCGACGTGTAGACCAAGCCGACCAGGATGGTGGCGTCGTGGTACAGCAGTTCGACCGGCGCCGCCGTGATGCCCAGCGTCACCAGCAGGCCCGGCAGCACGCCGGACTCGCGCAGCAGAATCATCCAGCCCAGCGTGCGTACCGTCTCGCTGACCCAGAACGGAATCAGGCACATGACGAACAGCATGGACTTCTTGCGACCGCGCGCGATCTTGGCAATGGTCCAGGCGATGGGAAAGGCCAGCAGAAGAGTCACCAAGGTGGCCAGGATCGACATGACGGCGGTGCGCACAAAGGTGTGCCAGTAGAGCGGCTCGTCGATGAATGTACGGTATTGCGACAGGCTGGCCTCGTACACGCGTGGTGCAACGCGGGCCCGCAGCGACAGGATGCCGAGCTCGACATGCGGCAACACGATCAGGCCGAGCAGCCAAAGCAAGGCCGGCGCCAGCAAGAGCATCAGCAGCAGGCGGGCCCGGCCGCGTGCGTCAGCGCTGTCAGTCGGCATGGCTGGGGGTCGCGGCGCTGGCGAAGCAGACGGCGCGCAGTGGATCAAAACCGAAGCAGACCGATTCGCCCACCTTCAGATCGGCAAACTGACCGGTCTGCGGCAGTGCGATGCGGAATTCGGCGCGGCTGTGCTCCTCCTGTAGCAAGACCGCCGAGTTGGCGCCGTCGAACAACAGGCTTTCGACCTGGGCCCGGAAATGCGGCTGGCCGGCGTTGGCAAAGCCGAGCGCGTCGCGCGCCAGGCGCGCCACTTCCGGGCGGACAAAGGCGCAGGCGGCATCGCCCACGCGCAGCGCGCCCTGGACGCGCGCCGGGAGCACCAGGCCCTGGGGGCTGGTGACGCTGACGAGTTCACCATCGACCGCGCTGACGCGACCGGCAATGCGGTTGTTGGCGCCGACAAAGCCCGCCACGAACGGTGTTTGCGGCTCGTAGTACAGCGATTGCGGTGTGCCCAGTTGTTCGAAGCGCCCCTGGTTCATCACCGCCACATGGTCTGACAGCACCAGCGCCTCGGACTGGTCGTGCGTGATGTAGACAAAGGTGGTGCCAAAGGCTGCCTGCAATTGCTTGAGCTCGACCTTCATGTGCTCGCGCAGCTTCAAGTCGAGCGCGCCGAGCGGCTCGTCGAGCAGCAGCAGCGTGGGCTCCAGCACCAAACTGCGCGCAATCGCGACGCGCTGCCTCTGACCGCCCGAGAGTTGATCGACGCGCTTGTGCTGCGCGCCGGGCAGGCTGACCCGCTCCAGCATGTCGCCGACGCGGCGCTTGATCACGTCCTTGGGCAGCCCACGGCGCGCCAGACCGTAGCCGACGTTGTCGCCCACGTTCATCATCGGGAACAGCGCCAGATGCTGGAACACCATATTGACCGGGCGCCGGTTCGGTGGCACACCGGCCATCGACTTGCCGCCGATCAGGAGTTCGCCGTCATCGGCTCTGATGAAGCCGGCGATCATGCGCAGGAGCGTCGTCTTGCCGCAGCCGCTCGGACCCAGAATCGAGAAAAAGCTGCCGCGCGCGACGCTGAACGACAGGCCGTCAACCGCTTTGAAGCTGCCGTAGCGTTTGGCGACGTCTACCGCCTGCAGGTCAGCCGCTATGGTGCTCAACGGACAATTTCCCGCCGGGCCGCCCCAAGGGGAATTAGACCCCTCGGGGCTGAGCGCCGCGGCTCCCGGCCTGCCTGCGCAGGGCGGGACGGGGCGAAGAGCCAACGCCTGTGGCGATGGCCTGTCCAGCGACCACACGCAGTGCGGAGCGTGGGGGTCATTGAGCGGCTTTGATGCGATCCAGTACGCGGCCTTCGATGTCCTCGATGCCTGCCGGCACGGCCGGATACCACTTCACGTTCTTCAGCGCGGCTTCCGGGAAGCTGGCGGCGAACTGCGCCTTCAGCTTCGCGTTGGCCAACTGGTCAGCGCCTTTGGAGGCGGTGAAGTTGCCGGCCGAGGCGCCGACCCTGGCGGCAATCTCGGCTCGCATGTTGAAGTTGATCCAGGCGTAGGCGGCGGCGTCGTTCTTGCCCTTGGCCGGAATGGCGAAGGTGTCGATCCAGCCCAGGGCGCCGGCCTTGGGTGCGATGAACTGAATTTCAGCCTTCTCGTTGTTGAGCTTCCAGCCACCGGTGTCCCACATCATGGCGCCGACGATTTCGCCACTGCGCATGCCGTTGAGCAACTG
Organism: uncultured Rhodoferax sp.; assembly: GCA_964355195.1. Classification (GTDB taxonomy): domain Bacteria; phylum Pseudomonadota; class Gammaproteobacteria; order Burkholderiales; family Burkholderiaceae_C; genus Rhodoferax. The sequence goes on from CAYHDD010000023.1 coordinate 10,461, forward strand.
GTCCTTGTTGTCCCAGAAGAACTTCAGATTCCCCTTGCAGGCGATCACGGTCTTGCCAACTTGGTCCATCAGCGCGGCGTAGGCCTTGGCGTCGCCGTACAAGGCGAACGGGTCTTTGCCGGCGGCGAAGGCGAAGGCCAGCAGAGTCGGGCGCTTGAGGCGCACGGCGGTCTTGCCCTTGACGTCTGCGCGGCACAGATCCGGGTAGTCGCCCATCTTGGTCAGCTTGGTGTTGACCACCAGACCGTCGGTGCCCCAGATGTGCGGCAGGCCGTAAACCTTGCCGGCCAGGGTGGTGTTCTTCTTGGTGGCGTCGAGCATCGAGGGGATGAACAGCTCGGCTTTGAGTTTGCTCAGATCCATCGGCTTGTATATGCCGAACTCCTGCTGTGGCCCGGTGATGCGGTCTTGCGATGGCTGCGCCAGATCGAAGCCGGCGCCGCCGGTGGCGCGCAGTTTGGAGATCATCTCCTCGTTGTTGGAGAGGGTTAGCTCGACTTTGTAGCCGGTCTCTTTTTCGAACTGGGCTACGATGTCAGCCGGTGCATAGTCGGCCCAGGTCAGCAGGCGAAACGTTTTCTCCTGGGCCGAGACGGAGCCGGCCAGGCTGAGCGCCAGAACGCCGGCGGCGACGAGAGTACGAGGAGTTTTCATGTTGTTTTCCTTGGGTGGTTGTGACAGTCTTGCATGCGATGGGCACTGACATTTTGATGTCAAATCGGCGCTTCAAGCTCTCGGTACTTTCCCTGTATGAACTTCTGGATCGATACCCATTGCCATCTTGACGCTGCGGAGTTTGCGACCGACGCGCAAGTGGTGCGTCTGAGGGCCGCTCAGCAAGGCGTGCGCCTGTGCGTTTTCCCGGCCGTGGCTGTGTCCAATTTCGAGGCGGTGCGGCGGCTGGCGCACGCCACCGGCGATGCCTACGCGCTGGGCATTCACCCACTCTACGTGGCACAGGCACAAGACAGCGACCTCAGCACGCTGGACCAGCATCTGCAGCGCTACCGAGGCGACGCGCGACTTGTGGCGGTTGGTGAAATCGGGCTCGACTTCTTTGTGCCGGCGCTGTGCCTGAGCCCGTTGCGCGAGCGCCAAGAGTATTTTTACCTGGAACAATTGAAGCTGGCGCGCAAGTACGATCTTCCGGTGTTGCTGCACGTGCGGCGCTCGGCCGACCGACTGCTCAAAGGGCTGCGCGAGCAGGCCCAGGGCAGACCCTGGCTGGGGTTCGCGCACGCCTTCAATGGCAGCCAGCAGCAGGCGCTGGCCTTGGTGGCGCTGGGTTTGAAGCTCGGCTTTGGTGGTGCCTTCACCTTCGAGCGGGCGCTGCAGCTGCGACGCCTGGCCTGCACTTTGCGGCTCGACGCCATCGTGCTGGAAACCGACGCCCCCGACATGCCGCCGCGCTGGCTTTACCGCAGCGCACAACAGCGCGCGCAGGGCGTGGCGCAGGATCGCAATGAACCGGCTGAACTGGTACGCATCGGCGCGGAACTGGCGACCCTGCGTGGCATCTCGGCTGCGGAACTGGCACAGGCCAGCAGCGAAAACGCCTTGATGGCCTTGCCCAAGTTGGCGGTTGCCGCCGCTTGCACCGGTGCGCTTGTGATTTGACTGTGATCTGCGCTCTGTCAGCAGTGCACCCTGGCCACTTCGGGTTAGATTGCCGCTTCCCGGTCGGGACTCAGACCAGGCCGATGTCGAGCGCAGTGGCACCCGGAAACACCTGTTCGAGTTGCGCCGCATTGAGGTCGTAGAGGCGGGCAAACAGGCCGCCCAGCACGGCGCGGTATTCGTTGAGCACCGGATAGTCGCGGTTCTGAAACAGGCTGGCGGGCTCGACGCGCACCTGCTCGCCCAGCACCTGACCACCGCGCAGGCCGCCGCCCAGCACCCAGTACACGCTGCCGTGACCATGGTCGGTGCCACGGTTACCGTTTTCACGCAGGGTGCGGCCAAACTCACTGGCCACGACGACGACCGTATCGCGCCAGGCGCTGTCCATCTCGAGGGCGAAGGCGGCCAGGGCGCGCCCGAGTTCCTCCAGGCGTGTTGCGAGGGTGCCGCTGGCAGCGCCTTGCGCCACATGGGTGTCCCAGCCGCCGACATCGACAAAGCCGATGCTGTACTTTTCTTTCATCAGCTTGGCGATGCGCCGCGCCTCCAGTTCAAAGCCCTTGGCGCTGATGGCGCCGGCACTGGCCGCCCTCATTTCACCGGCCAGATCGCGCGTCAGTTCTTCTCGCATCACAAAGCCCTGGTCTACTTGCGCACCCAGGGCGCTGTCGGCGTACATGGAACTGATGAGGCCGCTTTGGCGCTTGTCCAGGGCGCTCTTGTTGATGGTGCGCAGCGACGCGTTCGGCAGAGTCAGTTCACCGCGCATGATGAGGGGCAGCTGTTCGGTGAACGACATGGCGCCGTTGCCGCCGAGCGCGGCCGCCAAGCGGTTCAGAAAGCCCGAGCGGTAGTTGCGCCGCCCTTCCAGCGGCTGCCCGAGCTCGAAGTTGTCCTGCGTCTGAAAGTGGCTGCGTGACAGGTCGTGTGTGCCGGCAAAGGGAATGAAGGCCGCCTGACCCGAGGTGAAGAGCGGAAACACACTGGTGCGCAGTGCCGGGTGCAAGCCCCAGTCGGCGTTCAACTGTAAAGCGGCGCTGGGATCGCTGCCGGGGCGCGCAATGGCGATTTGCGGCCGCGCGTCGTAGTAGAACTGACTCGAGGTCGGAATCAGCAGACTGGCGGCGTCGTAGCCGCCGCGCAACAAGACCATCAGCAGGCGCGTCTTGGGCTGGGGCGTAGCCCACAGGCGAGTGACGCTGGCGCACAGGGGCAGGGCAGTCATTGATTGGAGCAGGGTGCGGCGTTTCATGACATCTCCTGGTGCATTAGCGGTGCATCATTTCGGGCGCCGACAGCAGCGCGGTGTTCCATTGCGGGGCTGCCTGGGCTTGTTCCAGCACGCGACGTGTGCTGGCGCTAAAACGCTCTTGCAGCGCTTGAAAGTAGTCGGGGCGGGCTTGCCGCAACAGCGCCGGTCGCTCTGGCGAAGCTGCGGCCTCGGTCTTGAAGAGCGGCGCAT
>CAYHDD010000024.1:0-13391 GCA_964355195.1 uncultured Rhodoferax sp.
ACGCCAACTCACCTCGGGAGCAAGGTTCTTGGGCCTGCGAATGCGCCCCAGCAGATTGATCTCACGCAGCACATCCACCGCCGTCCAGACCGCACCCGGTTGGCAGCTTTCAGGAACAAGCAATTCAAAGTAGACCATTTCGAGCCTGACTGGATTGGCACACCAATTGACTGACTTGGACATTGTTACATGACTCCGGAAATCCTACGATTCAGGCGCAAGAACCTCAAAAATCAATGGAGATCGTGAAATGAAACTCAAATTTGCCAGTCGCTTGGGGGCCACAGTCGTGTGCGCCATTGCGCTCAACGCGTCGGCTCAGACCCAGTGCGTATCCAAGCCCGTCACTCTGCTGGTACCGTATCCGGCCGGGGGGCTTTCAGACGTGATTGCGCGCAGCATCAACCAGCCCTTGTCCAAGCTGCTTGGTCAACCGGTGCTCGTCGACAACCTCGGGGGTGCCGGTGGGTCGATTGCTGCCAACAAGGTGCTGGCAGCACCGTCTGATGGGCACATGCTGTTCCTCGGCTCGCCCAACGAAGTGATCCTGACTCCTTTGGCCAATGCTGCCGTGAAGCTGAAGTACGACCAGTTCACGCTGCTCGGACAGGTCACAGTCAATCCGCTGGTCTTGATGGTGCGCAAGGAACTGCCGGTGAACTCGGTCGATGAGTTGATCACTTATGCGCGCAACCCAGCGAACAAATCGCTGAGCTACGGCAGTGTCGGCTACGGCTCGCTCTACCACTTTGCCAGCGAAGACCTGGCGGCACGCACCAACACCACGATGCTGCACATTCCCTACAAGGGTGGCGCGCCGCTGCTGCAAGATATGGGCGCCGGTCTGGTTGACTTCACGATGCTGCCTTGGGCAACGATGTACCGTGGCCTGGCGGATCAGGGGCGACTGAAGATTGTGGCTTGGGTCGGACCTCGGCGTGAAAGCTTCGCGCCCGACGTGCCAGCCTTCGCCGAAAGCAAACTACTCAAGGACTTTGAATTCAGCACCTGGGCTGGTCTGATGGTGCGAAAGGAAACGTCTGCTGCCACTGCATCGTGTTTGCACAAAGCCCTGAACGCAACGCTGGAGCAGCCCGAAGTGCAAAAGGCCATTCTGGCCACTGGCTCGAAGCCAGCAGCGACGCGCCCACTCGAAGAGTCAGCCCGCCAGTTTGCCGCCGAGGCAACGCGCTACCAAACCCTGGCCAAAGCCATCAAACTGGAGCCCCAGTAAATGACTGCACCAGCACCCGATGTTCTAAGTTGGGTCAAGGACCACGCGCCGATCTACACCGAGATTCGTCAAAGCATTCACCAGCAACCCGAGCTGGGCTATGAAGAGTTCCGCACCAGCGCGCTGGTCGCCGACAAACTGCAGTCTTGGGGTTACACGCTGGAGCGTGACATTGCCGGCACCGGCTTTGTGGCTCAACTGCGTCGAGGCCGCGGTAGCAGGAGCTTGGGCATACGGGCCGAAATGGATGCCCTGCCGATCGCTGAACTCAACGCTCTGCCCTATGCCAGCGCACGCCCGGGCGTGATGCATGCCTGCGGCCACGATGGTCACACCACGATGGCATTCTTTGCTGCCGATTACATTGCCCGCCATGTCGACTTTGACGGCACCTTGAACCTGATCTTTCAACCGGCGGAGGAAGGTCTATTTGGTGCGCTTCGCATGATCGAGCAGGGCTTGTTTGAACGCTACCCCTGCGATGCGGTGTATGCCATGCACAACCTGCCCGGTCTGCCAGCTGGCAAGCTCCATTTCCGCGATGGCGCCCATATGGCCTCGGGCGACACGGTGAGCGTCAAGCTGCAAGGACGCGGCGGGCACGGCGCCATGCCACACATGGCAGCCGACCCGACAGTGGCCGCCGCCAGCATCGTCATGGCTTTGCAGACGGTGGTGTCACGCAACACCGACCCGCAACATGCGGTGGTGGTGTCGGTGGGCGAGCTGCATGCAGGTACGGCCAGCAACATCATTCCAGACCAGGCGCACATCAAGCTGACCGTGCGTGCGTTGGACCGTCAGGCGCGCGACATGGTTGAGCAGCGCATCAAAGACATCATTGCGGCGCAGGCGCAAAGTTTTGGTGTCACGGCAGAAGTGGACTACCAGCGTGGCTACCCGGTGCTGGTCAACTCTCCAGCGGAAACCGAGTTCGCACGCAAGGTTGCGCGCGGCCTGTTTGGCGCGGAGGGGGTCGAACCCATGGGGCAGCCGGTGATGGCGTCCGAAGACTTTGCATTCATGCTGGATCGCGTTCCGGGCTGCTACATGTTCATCGGAAATGGCACCCACATCGCCGAAGGCGGGTGCAGTGTTCACAACCCGCATTACGACTTCAACGACCGCTTGCTGCCCATCGGTGCGGCCTTCTGGGCGGAACTGGTTCGCCAATACCTGGACCCCGGTCAAGCGCTTGCCTGAACCCGGCGCTGACCGGACCGCGAGTTCAATCGGCAAGCACTGGATCAACCGGCATGATCGGCCCACGTTGCGCATCAATCGCCTCGGCGGCATCCAGACACAAGGTTTCGTTGAAACGTGCCGCGACCAGATGGACACCGCCCGGCACGCCATTCACGCTACCCATCGGAACGGCCAGACCCGGCAAGCTCAGGATCGCCGTCGACAGCAAGGGGCTTTGCGCCTCCAGGATGGCGTGCATGACCGCCGCATCGCCTTGATCCAGATCGACAGCGAACGGGGTCCGCCATGACGTTGGAAGCATGAGCAGCGGATAACGATCCAGAAAAATGGCCCAGTCCCGCTGCAGTGTTATGCGGGTGGCCTGCGCCTGAATATAGGACTGCAGGCTCAACAATGGCGCGTTGGCGAGCATGCCCTGGTAGGCCACAATCAAGGCTTCATCGCCGCCAGCCAGCATGCTCTCTTCCAGCAAGGCACGCGTGTCGTTCATGGTCAGGCTGAGCCATAGGTCGGCAGCCTCCCGTAATCTCGGCGGCTCGACCTCCTCAATTTGATACCCGGCGTTGGCCAGAAGCTTGGCGGCGCGGCGCAGCGAGTCTTGCACCTCTGGGTCTGCCTGATAGCCCGGCGACCGAGTGCAGACGGCAATTCGATGCGGCTTGCTCGTGCCGGGGATCGGCGCCGACATGAACATCGGGTCGCGTATGTCAGGTGTCGACATTGCAGCCAGAGCCAAACGCAAATCCGGCACGTTGCGCGCCAACGGGCCTTGAACAGAAGTTGCCTGAATGGTGGCAGGGCGTTCCACGCGCGCAGCCGGGTTGAAGGCGGGCACGCGGCCGGCGCTCGGTCTCAGACCATACACACCACAGGCATAAGCGGGATAGCGGATGGACCCGCCCTGGTCGTTGCCATGCGCGATCGGGCCGATGCCGGCGGCCACCGCTGCTGCCGCACCGCCACTGGAGCCACCGGGCGTCAGATGACGATCATGCGGGTTGTAAGTCCGCCCGTGCAGTCGATTGTCCGTAAACCAGCGCATTGAAAACGCAGGCGTATTGGTGCGCCCTATCGGTATCGCACCCGCCTTGCGCAAGTTGGCTACGACGGCACTGTCCTCGTGCGCCATGTGGTCGCGAAAAGCAAAGACGCCATTGGTGGTGGCATGACCCTCCTGATCGACGTTGACCTTGATGGTCACCGGAACCCCGTGCATGGGGCCACAGGCGTCGTTTCGGGTGAGCGCGGCGTCCGCATTTGCCGCATCACGCAAGGCCCGGGCACGGTCCTGATCCACCACGGCGTTGATCACCGGATTGACCCGATCCAGCCGCTCAAGGCAACTCGATACGGCCTCGGTGCAGGACACCTCCTTGCGCGCGATCAGTCGCACCAACTCGGTCGCGCTCAGCTTCCAAAGTTCCATGAATTTCTCTCGAAGGATCTGTTGCTGCTACGACGTTCAGTCGCCGTGCACGCCCGCCGCCTTGACCGCTGCTGCCCAACGTTGGGTTTCCGTGCGTGCAAGCTCGCCAAACTCTTCAGCAGAAGAGAGCTTGATTTCCATGTTGAAATCCTGACCCAGTTTGACCACCGCAGGATCCTTCAGTGCCGTGTGCAACGCTGAGTTCAGCTTGTCAATGATCGTCTTCGGTGTTCCGCTCGGCGCCATGAAGCCCCCCCACGCCACGACCTCAAAGTTGCTCATGCCACTTTCATGGATGGTGACAACGTCCGGCAGCGACGACAGGCGCTTCAGGCTGGTGACGGCAATCGCCTTGACCCGACCATCCTTGATGAAAGGCAGGACGCCAGCAATATTGTCGATCGTGAGATCAAGTTGACCGCCCACCATATCGGTGACGCCCTGCATGCCCGATTTGTAGGGAACATGAACCATTTGAAGACCGTTGCGGGCGTTGATGGTTTCGCCGGCAAGGTGCGCGGCAGAGCCTACGCCCGGTGTACCAAACGACACCTTGCCCGGATTCTTGCGGACGTAATCCATCAACTCCCTGAAATTGTTGGCCGGAAAGTTGTTGCGCGCGATCACGACATAGGGATTTGAGAAAGTCCCGCCAACGGGTTGCAGATCCTTTTCGGGGTTATAGGGCAACTTGGTGAAGAACGACTTGTTGATCGCCAATGTCACCAGATTCCCAAAGCCAAACGTATAGCCGTCCGGTGCCGACGTAGCCAGTGCCTGCGTACCCACAATGCCACCGGCGCTCGGCTTGTTGTCGACCATCACCGACTGTCCGAGCACCCTTCCCATGGCGATGGCAATCGGTCTGGTGACCACATCGACACCGGAGCCCGCTGCATAGGGCACGATCATCTTGATCGGCTTGTCTGGCCACTCGGCCTTGGCTGGCAGGCTGAGCGCTGCGATTCCAAGGGCTATAACGGTCCATCCAATGGATTTGGCGTGGAATTTCATGGACGATCTCCTGGTTATTTTGAAAGCTGGAACAAGCGCTGGAACTCCGTGTTGAGCACAAATGGCGACGAAGCAGACGGATGCTAAGAGTCGCGCTGCGAAAAGTCCAATGCATTCGAAACTACAATTCAATGAATTTAAAGTTGATCAAATTGAGGCACCCGTAGTGACACTGACCCAGCTACGCCACCTGATTGCCTTGGCCGAATTCGGGTCGTTCAACCGGGCCGCAACCGACCAATGCCTGACACAACCGGCATTGAGTCGCAGCGTCCGTGCACTCGAAGACGAGTTGCGGCAGCCCTTGTTTGACCGTCTTGGCCGTCGCACAGAATTGACGCCTTTTGGTCAGCAGGTGTTGCTGCGCGCCAAGCAATTGATCTCGGATGCCGAGGATCTGCTCGGAGCCAGCCAGGACCTGAGTACGGGTCGTGCCGGACGGGTACGGATTGGTATGGGTTCCGGACCCGGCGCCATACTTTCATCGCCGATGCTGCAATATATGAGCAAGCATCACCCACGCTTGCACTTTGAAATCACGCGGGGCAATACTGAACTGCTGATCATCGCCTTACGCGAGCGCAGCCTGGATGCGTTGGTGATCGACGCCCGCTCCCTGCCGCCCGCCGAGGATTTGAAGTTGCTTCCATTGGCCGAGCTCCGCGGAGGCTTTCTGTGCCGCGCCGACCACCCGCTTGCTCACAAGCGGCAGGTGAGCATTGCACAGATCAGGCGCTTTGCCGTCGCATCGTCGCCCTTGAGTCAGGAGCTTGCACTGGAGTTGGTTGAGCGCTACGGTGCGGACGCACATCCCCACAACCTGGTCACGCTACGTTGCGATGAGATCGCCAGTCTTGTCGATGTCGTGCGGAAGTCTGACGCCATATTGCTCTCGGTCCGTGCCGCTGCGCCTGACCTGAAAGAGATTGACATTCAGCCACCGCTCACGATACCGGCCAAGTATGGTCTGGTCACCATGGCAAGGCGATCACAAACATCGATGCTTCCATTGATGCAAAGACTGATTACCTCCCTGCTCGTGGAGGGTTCTTGCGAGGATGAATAGTCCATCGGCTGACACCGTCGGCAGCAGCTTCGAGGGCGAGACCCACCCTGGACCCTGCGTGCCGCCGCCAGCGGAGTCATCACCTTGCGCCCGCTTACTTTGTTCATCCCAGTGACATCGAAAACCTTATTTCCTATAGGGTTTCTTGATTTGCTATAAATCGAATCTCTCGAAGAAGATCGCAGGCATCGTCCCGATCTTGGAATTGACACTTGAATTCATCAAGCCCACTCTGAGGAGACTGTCGTGAATAGTTTTGAACCGTCGAACAGGAATCTCTTTTCATCCTATTGGTCGAAGTTCGCTTTTGCCAGTTTGCTTGCCGTCACCCTGGCTGGTTGCGGCGGCGGCAGCGATGCCCCGCCGCCAGTGGTTGTACCACCTCCTGTTGTCGTCGTTCCGCCACCTGTAGTGGTGGTGCCACCCCCCGTCGGTCCCACCGTTCCCGTCCCCACCGGCACGGCACCCATCACCGTGACCGCATCGACGCCAGCCGCCACTTTTGCGGCACTGACGCCGGCGGTTCCTGCGGTCGACGTCAAGATTGCTGGTGCACCCCAGATCGCCTTTTCGGTGACCGATGGCAAAGGCAATGCCATTGTCGGGCTGGGTAGCACATCACAAAGCGCAACCGCGACTCTCGCGAGCTATCCGAACATTGCATTTTCTCTCGCGAAACTGGTTCCGGGCACAGGCACGGCGCCAAGCAAGTGGGTGAGCTACGTTGTTACCACGGTGCCGACCTACAAGAGCGCCACCGACAAGACCATCGTCGCTTCGGTGCCCACCCGCCCCAGCACCGACAACACCGGTACCCTGGTCGACAACAAGAATGGCACCTACAGCTACACCTTCTACCGCGACATCACCAAGGCGAAGGATCAGGTCGCTGGCGCCACGCTGGTGGCACCCAACGTCGCTGCAGACCTGGGTGACCTGACTTTTGACGCCAACCTGGTGCACCGCTTGACGATCCAGATTTCAGGCAACGCACCCGGCACCGGAACCAACACCGCCAATGGTGTTCAGAGCACTGCCGGCGTACCGATGACAAAGCCGGTCGATGTGATCTATGACTTCATTCCCGCGACCGGCAAAGCAGTCACCGAATCGGGGCGCGACATTACTTCCACCGTCAAGTGCAACGAATGCCACTCTCAACTCGGCGGCATTCCGGGCGACACGGCCAGCAACTCGGGCGCCGGCTTTCATGGTGGCAGCCGCAATGAGACCAAATACTGTGTGGTCTGCCACACGGAGCAGCGCAAGTACGGTCAAGTGGAAGCCACCACCACGGCAACCGGCTATTCTGGCTCGACCACCCGCGTCTACGGCATGGCGGTCGGCAACCTGCCCAACCACATCCACAAAACGCACATGGGCAAGATGCTGACCAAGACCGGCTACAACTATGGCGGACTGCGTTACAACGAAGTGAAGTTCCCGCAGGACGTCAGAAATTGCACCAAGTGCCATGACGGCTCTGCCACCTCAACGGCCAAAACCGCGCAGGGCGACAACTGGATGAAGGTGCCGGCCCGCACCTCCTGCGGCGGCTGCCATGACGGTATCAACTTTGAAACCGGCAAGGGCGTGACGCTGAAAGACTACGCCAAGGGTCTGACAAGTTCAACCTATGGCCACGTCGGTGGCGCCCAGCTCAGTGACGCGAATTGCGCCCTGTGTCATACCGCCGCTGACATCCCGGTCTACCACATTGCCGTAACGCCGCCGAACCTTGGCAGCGCACTGCATGTGACTGGCGGCAATGCCAACACCAATGCTGGCTGGATTGCTTCCAACAGCAGCCGTTTGCCGGCCGGCGCAATCAAGGTCAGCTACGACATATCGAGCGTCGCCAGAAATGCCAGCAAACAGCCCGTGATGGTCTTCAGACTGTTGCAGAACGGTGTCGCCAAGCCGCTCAACGACAAGGCGACCAAGACCGAAATCTGGGACAACTTCATGGGTGCACCAAGCGTCTACTTCGTCTATGCCATGGCGCAGGACGGCATCGCGGCGCCGGCTGATTTCAATGCATCGGCCTCGGTCTATCTGCGCAGCCTCTGGAACGGTACGGCAACCGGCACCGCCGCCGGCACCCTCATCGGTCCCGACGCCAACGGCTACTACACCGCCACGCTCACCGGCGTGACCATTCCCGACAGCGCGGTGATGCTGACCGGTGGGCTGGGCTATTCCTACAATGCCAAGACCACGCTGCCACTGACGCAGACCAATCTGGCGGACTATCCGACGGCAGCTTCCACCGCAACCGATCTGACGGCGGGTCTGCCCAACCGGACTGGTGGTCTGATCGTGATTGCGCCCAATGTGCAGAAGCTTGCCACCGGCTATACCGCTCGACGCGCCATCGTCAGCGACGCGCTGTGCAACAAGTGCCACCAGGAACTCGGGACCTTCACCGAAGACGCCTTCCATGCCGGACAACGCAACGACGGCACGACCTGCTCGTGGTGCCACACCCCGAACCGGACCAGCAGCGGCTGGTCGGCTGACTCGACCAGCTTCGTGCACGCCATTCACGCTGGGGCCAAGCGAACCGTCAAGTTCAACTGGCACGCGATTTCTGCCACCGACGGATTCTGGGATGTGGCGTATCCGGGCGTCCTGAAGAACTGCGAAGCCTGCCACCTTCCCGGCACCTATGACTACAGCGCAACAGGATCCACGATTGCGAGCGTCAACAGCCGGCCCTACCGGACCGTGATGACCGGCACCAGTGCGGCCGCGACGTTCAGCACCTCGCCCTATATTGCCCAGACCGCCGGCACGGTCTATGGCGCAGGCTACAGCGTCAGCGCCGCCACCGGAGCCATCACCCCAGCGGCCGGAACGACGCTGGTCACCTCACCAACGACAGCGGTCTGCTTCGCCTGTCATGACAGCGAAAAGGCCAAAGTCCATATGGACGGTAATGGTGGCTCGATCTACAAAGACCGCATCGCCGGTTTGGCCAAGCGAGAACTGTGCATGGACTGCCACAGCGCGGCCAGCACTTATGGCCTGGGAATCAAGGCCGTGCATGCCATCAAATAGCATGGCCCACGACTGGCCACATTAGTGGCCACCGGGCGCCGTAAGTTGGAGCCCAGCACGTCAACCGAAAGCCCGAATGCAGCAATGCATCCGGGCTTTTTCTTGTTCGTTGGAACGGGACTTGAGTGAGCGTCACGCCAAATGGGCGGCCGCGATCAGGTCGCGGGTGTAGGCCTGCTGTGGCGCCGAAAACAGCGCCAGTGTCTCGCCTTCTTCCACTACATCACCATCCTTCATCACCATGACCCGGTGCGCCATGGCCCGAATCACGGCCAGGTCGTGGCTGATAAAGATATAGGACAGCCCCCGGCGTTGCTGCAATTCAGCCAACAGCGCCAGGACTTGTTGCTGCACTGAGGCATCGAGTGCCGAAGTGGGTTCGTCCAACACCAGCACCTCCGGCTCAAGCACCACAGCGCGGGCGATGGCAATGCGTTGGCGCTGCCCACCCGAAAATTCATGCGGATAGCGCTGCAACACACCGAACTGTCCCTTTTCTTCCGACAGACCGACCTCGTCCAGAATCGCCAGCACCTTGCGCTGTTGTTCTTCACGGCTCAAATCGGGCTGGTGCAAGGCCAAGCCCTCCGCCACAATCTGGCCCACGGTCATACGTGGCGACAGCGACGCGAACGGGTCTTGCAGCACCACCTGCATGCGCTTGCGCATCTTGCGCAGGGCGCCGCGTTCGGCATTGTCAATACGCTGCTGCTCCACCAAAACCTGGCCACTCGATAGCGACTGCAAAGCCAGCAGCGCCATACCCAGCGTCGTCTTGCCAGAACCCGACTCTCCGACGATACCCAGGGTCTCGCCGCGATGCAGGCTCAAGCTGGCGTTCTTGACGGCGTGAAACTGTGTGTGGGAGAACCAGCCCGAGGCAATGGCAAAACTCACGCCCACCGCTCGTCCCTCGACCAGCACCGGTGCCTCGGGTGCCAAGGCCTGCACCACGCGCTCGGGTCGTGTGGTCAGCAGGCGCCGCGTATAGGCGTGTTGCGGTCGGCTGAAAACCTCTTCGGTGACCCCCATCTCGACCAGTTTGCCGCGCTCCATCACGCCCACCCGATCCGCAAAGCGGTGCACCAGATTCAGGTCGTGCGTAATGAACAGCAAGGCCATGCCGATCTCACGCTGCAATTCCTCCAGCAAAGCGAGAATCTGCGCCTGTACGGTCACATCGAGCGCGGTCGTCGGCTCATCGCAGATCAGCAGCTTGGGGCGGCACGCCAGCGCCATGGCAATCATGGCCCGCTGTCGCTGGCCGCCAGACAACTGGTGCGGGTAGAAGTCCACGCGAAGCTCCGGCGACGGAATGCCGGTGCGCGCCAGCAACTCGGTAGCGCGGGCGCGTGCCGCTTTCGGGGGCAAAGCCTCGTGCAGTTCCAGCACCTCACCAATCTGGTGGCCCACCGTGTACAGCGGATTCAGCGCGGTCATGGGCTCCTGGAAGATCATGCCGATCTGCGCCCCGCGCAGTTCCTGCATCTGCTCTTCGCTGTACTGGCACAAGTCCTTGCCCTCGAAGCCGATACTGCCGGACGTCGTAGCAGCATCGACCAGGCGCAGGATCGACATCGCCGTGATCGACTTGCCTGAACCGGACTCTCCCACAATGGCCAGCTTCTCTCCCGCGTGAATGGAAAAGGAAACATCGTCCACCACCAGGGATGGGCCAAAACGAACGCTCAAATGAGCAACTTCCAGCAAGGGGGCGGCGCGCATATCAGGACTTTCTCGTATCAAAGGCATCGCGCAGCGCATCGCCAATAAAGGTCAGCAGCAGCATGGTCAGGGTGAGTAGCACAAAGGTCGGAAAGATGATCCACCAGGCGTCCAGATTGGCCTTGCCCTGCAAGAGCAACTCACCCAGCGAGGGCACAGAAGCCGGTACACCGAGCCCCAGAAAGTCCAGTGAGGTCAGGGCCAGAATGGCCGAACTCATGCGAAAGGGGATGAAGGTAATCACCGGCGTCAGAGAATTTGGCAACACATGGCGGCGAATGATCTGCAGGTTGGACAAACCCAGTGCCCGCGCCGCCTTGACGAACTCGAGCGAGCGGTTGCGCAGGAACTCAGCGCGCACATAGTCGGACAGGCCGAGCCAGCTCCACATCGACAACAACACCAGCAACAGCGTCAGCGACGGCTCAAAAATGGCGGCAAAGATGATCAGGAAATACAGCTCGGGCACGGCGCCCCAGATTTCGACCACGCGTTGCAGCGTCAAGTCGATGCGCCCGCCAAAATAGCCCATGATGGAGCCCATCACAATGCCGATCGTCGTGCCGACCAGTGTCAGGGCCATGGCAAACCAGATGCTGACCCTGAAGCCATACAACAGGCGGGCCAGCATGTCGCGCCCTTTGCTGTCAGTGCCGAGCCAGTTCTTCGCGCTGGGTGGTGCTGGCGGCGGCGCTTTGGTGAAATAGTCGGTGGACAGCGCCGAGTGCGGATTGAACAGCGTCACGGCCCAGTTGCCAGGCTTGTCCAGCAGTTCGGTGATGAAGGGGTCTTTCCAATCCGTGGGCGTGGCGAAATCGCCGCCAACCAGCCTTTCGCTGGGGTTGTTGAGGATGGGGAACAGCAACTGCCCGTCAATCCGGGCCACCACCGGCTTGTCGTTGCTGAAAAGTTCCGCCCCAGTGGAGACCAGCAGCATGCTCACAAAGATCCACAGCGACCAATAGCCGATGCGGTTGCGCTTGAAACGCGCCCAGGCGCGCTGCATCGGCGACAGGGAAACAACCGGGGATGGGTTGATTGGCGCTGTGCTCATTTGCTGACACTCCCGAATTGCACGCGCGGGTCGACCACGCGGTACAGGATGTCCGATATCAGCTTGGTCACGACCGCGATCAGGGTGAAGAAATACAGCGAGCCAAGAACCACAGGAAAGTCCCGCCGCACCACAGCCTCGTAGCCCAGCAGGCCCATGCCATCGAGCGAGAACAGCGTCTCGATCAAGACCGAACCGGAAAAAAATGCGCCTATGAAAGCGGCCGGGAAATGCGTCACCAGCGGCAGCAAGGCGTTGCGGAAAATGTGCCTGTACAACACCTTCTTTTGCGACAAGCCCTTGGCCCGCGCCACCAGCACATACTGCTTGCGAATCTCTTCCACGAAGGTGTTCTTGGTCAGCATGGTGATCACAGCAAAGCTGTGGATCGACAGGCAGGTCAGTGGCAGGGCCAGATGCCAGAAGTAGTCTTTGATACGCGCAAACCATCCCAGCGTGGCCCAGTTATCACCGGTCAGCCCGCGCAGCGGGAAAACCTCCCAAAAGGTGCCGCCGGCCAGCAGCACGATCAGCAAAATACCGAGCACAAAGCCGGGGATGGCGTAGCCCACCAGCACCGCCAGCGTAGTGACGACGTCAAAGCGGGAACCCTCGCGCCGGGCCTTGGCAATGCCCAGCGGAACCGATATCAGGTACGACAGCAAAAAGCTCCACAAGCCCAGACTGATGGAGACTGGCAGTTTTTCCTTGATCAACTGCCAGACGTCCTTGTTGTGCATGAAGCTGCGGCCCAAATCAAAGCGCGCAAAGTTGACCAGCATGTCCAGATAGCGCTCGTGGGCCGGCTTGTCAAAGCCGTACAGCTTTTTCAGTTCAGCAATCTGCTTGGCGTCGGTGTCGCGCCCGGCCCGGTAGCCGCCGGTGTCTCCACCACTCCCGGCACGCGCTTCGGCCATGATTTGTTCGACCGGACCGCCCGGCACAAACTGCACCACGACAAAGGTGATGGTGAGTGCGCCCAGCAGTGTGGGCAGCATGAGCGCAATGCGCTTCAAAATGTAGATCAGCATGGGAATAACTCGTGATCAGGGGGTGGTGGGCTTGGTGTCCAGCGATTTGTCCCACCAGGTCCACAGCGGCCAGGGCAGGCTGTGTTCGTCGGGCATGCTGTCAATCTGAAAATAGCGCGCCTGGACTTTGGGAATTCCAAACTTGCTCCAATACGATGTGGGCTCGGTCTTGGTAAACAGTTGCGGAATCTGCCAGTGGTTCCACATGATGACACGGTCCAGCGCGCGCGAAGCGGTCAACAATTCGTCCATGGTCGAGGCGGCGCCGATGCGCTCGATCAGCGCATCGACGGCAGGGCTCTTGACACCGCGGAAATTGTAGGCACCGGGCACGTCGGCCACGGCGCTGCCATAAATGCTCCGCAAATCACCGGGGTTGGGCAAGGTGAACTTACCCTCGACGATGACGATCAAGTCGTAGTCGTAGCTCTCCAGCCGGCGCCGATAGAGCGAAAAGTCTACCAGTCGTTCGGTGTACTGAATGCCCAGCTTCCTCAGATTGCGCTCGAATTCCGGGTTGCGCCCCACTGCTTGTGGCTCCAGATACTCCATCGAAAAGGCTTCGCCCCTGGCAT
>CAYHDD010000025.1:0-13378 GCA_964355195.1 uncultured Rhodoferax sp.
ACATCATGCTGGTTTCGGTCACCGAGCGCACGCGCGAGATCGGGCTGCGCATGGCGGTCGGCGCACGCGGGCGCGACATCCTGGCGCAGTTTTTGATTGAGGCGGTGACGCTCTCCCTGATCGGAGGCGCCATTGGCGTGGCGCTGGGCGCGGTGGCGACCTGGGCGGTCGGTGAGTTCGCCGGTTGGCAGGTCAGCATGAGCCTGAACTCGATCGCGCTGGCTGTTGGTTTCTCGGCGTTTGTGGGCGTCTTTTTCGGTTTTTACCCGGCGCGTCGTGCATCGGCCTTGCTGCCCATCCAGGCGCTGCGCTACGAATAGAATCGTTTGATTTTTCCGGAGAGAACTCGTTGGATATTGCGATGCTGATCAAGGCCGCCGTCATGGGCGTGGTCGAAGGATTAACCGAGTTCTTACCGATTTCCTCCACCGGGCACCTGATCTTGGCGGGTGCCTTGCTGGGCTTCGACGACGAGAAGAGCAAGGTCTTTGACATCGCCATCCAGACCGGTGCCATCTTTGCGGTGATCCTGGTTTACTGGCAAAAGATTCGGGACACGGTAGTCAAGCTGCCAACGCAGAAGCAGGCGCAGCGCTTTGCGCTCAATGTGCTGATCGCCTTTGTGCCGGCGGTCGTTTTGGGGTTGCTGTTTGGCAAGGCCATCAAGGCGCATCTGTTCACCCCGGTGGTGGTGGCCAGCACCTTCATCATCGGCGGCTTCATCATTCTGTGGGCCGAGCGCCGCCAGCAAAATAACCCGGCCGTGGCACGCATTCAGGAGGTTGAGCAGATGACACCGCTCGATGCCCTCAAAGTGGGTCTGGCGCAATGCCTGGCCATGGTGCCGGGCACCAGCCGCAGCGGCGCCACCATTATCGGCGGCATGCTGTTTGGGCTCAGTCGCAGGGCGGCGACCGACTTCTCCTTCTATCTGGCCATTCCGACGCTGGTCGGCGCCGGTGTCTACAGTCTGTACAAGGATCGCGCCCTGTTGTCGCTGGCGGATGTACCGTTGTTTGGTGTCGGCCTGCTGGTCTCGTTCATCAGTGCCTGGCTCTGCATTCGCTGGCTGCTGCGCTACATCGCCAGTCACAGTTTCAACGGATTTGCCTACTACCGCATCGCTTTCGGTCTGGTGGTGCTGGCCACCGCCTGGACTGGCAGCGTCACCTGGGTCGCTTGAGCGTCTCTACACCTTCCTGCATTCCCAACAAGGCTGCTTCGATGGCGGCGGCGGTGGCCAGTGGTTTTTCCATCGGGAACAGGTGACTGCCTTCGATCATGGTCATGCGACCGCGACAGATGCGCTCGGTCATGGCGATGCCGACCTGCTTCATCTCGGCCGAATGCGTGCCACCAATGAAGGCCGCCGGGCAGCGCAGCGGATGACGCTTGAGAAGTTGGTCCAGGTTGTCGGGCAGTGTGTTGTAAAGGACGGTTTCGACTGAGCGGTCAAAGCTGAGCACACGCCGCAGTTCGGTGCCATGGCCTTCGTCATGGGTGCCGTGCGCCACATAGTCCTGCAAGACCTGAGGATGCCAGCGCGCAAAAACCTTCTTGTGGCGGAAATGCTCCAGCGCTTCGGCCTGGCTGGCCCAACTGATGCGGCGCCTGCGGCTGGTGGCGCCGGGTGAAAATGAGCCAACCAACTGCGCGCCCTTGATGACACCCAGCGTCGTCGCGCGCCAGCCGCCCAGGATCGGTGAATCGATCAGCACCACGGCGCGCACCAGTTCGGGCGCCAGCGCCGCCGCCATCAGGCTGATAAAGCCGCCCAAAGAGTGGCCGACCAGATACACAGGCTGGTTTGCCTTGGCCGCTTCGGCACGCGTGAAGTCAATCAGTTGCTGCACCAAGTGTGGCCAGTTGTCGCTGACCGGGTAGTTGGGATCGTGACCAAACTTCTCGATCGCCTTGACGCTGAAACCGCGCGCTCGCAGGCTCTTGAACAACACGCCGTAGGTGCTGGCGGGGAAGCTGTTGGCGTGGGAGAAGATGATCATGGTGAACTTCCAGCATCCCGTTTCGAGTTGGGGACAGAGCTGGCTCGCTTCGCGTAGCTGCGGTCTGTCCCACAAGGTCTCATATTAACTTTTCCTGTGGGGTGCTGATTTTTTTGAGTGCCTGGTGGCGGCCGGAGGCGGTCATCAGGGGCACCGGGGTTTGTTCGCCGTTCCACATCGGGTGCGCGATGCTGTCGAAGACCTCGCGCAGTTTTTGTCCCCAACTGTCGTGCAGCATCCGGAAGTAGGGATTGTCGTCGTCGATGCAAACCACCTTGTCGGTCTGGAAGCTGTTGACTTCGTAGATGACGAGGTCCAGCGGCAGACCGACCGACAAGTTCGATTTGAGGGTTGAATCCATCGACACCAGGGCGCATTTGGCGGCCTCGTCGAGCGGTGTCTCGGGTGTGATGACGCGGTCCAGCACAGGCTTGCCGTACTTGGACTCGCCGAGCTGAAAGTAAGGCGTCTCTGGCGTCGCTTCAATGAAATTGCCGGCCGAGTAGACCTGGAACAGCCGCATCGCCTCGCCCTTGATCTGGCCGCCGAAGATGAGCGATACATTGAACTCGACCTTGTTCTGCTCGAGCGATGCTGCATCGCGTTCATGCACATGGCGAACGGCGGAACCCAGCACGCGGGCCGCATCGAACATGCTCTTGGCGTTCCAGATGGTGATGGCTTCACCGCCTTCGTGGTCCCTGAGCTGCTCGATCTGCAAAATCTCCCGAACCGACTGCGAAATGCTCAGGTTACCGGCCGACAGCAGGACCATGAAGCGGTCGTCGCGCTTTTCATAGACGATCATCTTGCGGAAGGTGCTGATCTGGTCCATGCCGGCGTTGGTACGGGAGTCGGACAAAAAGACCAGTCCGGCATTGAGTTTGGCGGCGACGCAGTAAGTCATTTTCTGGATTGCTGATGGGGAAACGACAGAGTGTATCGGCGCGGGTGCGTTGTGGGCTGGTTCGCGTACTGCTCGGTTGATTCGGGTCAACACCGTGTCGCTACCGCGAATCATGGCGCCTGCTCGCTTTGATTTAGCTTGCATGTCTGACATATGATGTCGACAAGACTCCAATTCAAACTTCCTGCAGGGCGGCTCCGAGAGGCCACTTTTGAACAAACGGTATTTCCAAGCCGCGGTGCTGACGCCGGCCCTTGTGTTCGTCGCAGGGCTGCTGATGGCTGCCGTGAGCGCGTGGTGGCAGGAGCAGCAGATCCTGTCCGGTGCAGCCAGTGAATTTCAGCGCGGCGCTGAGCGCGTCACGGGTGAAATTGCGCGGCGCTTTAATCTGCCGGTATATGGCTTGAATGGCGCACGCGGCGCCTTCATGGCCGCTGGGGGTATGAAACGTGCCCAATTCAAGGACTATGTCGATTCGCGCGATTTGCCCAGGGAGTTTTCCGGGGTCCGGGGGTTTGGATTCATACAACCCGTGGCGCGCGCCGATTTGGACAGCTTCATCGCGGCCGAGCGTGCCGATGGCGCGCCACAGTTCTCGGTTGGGCAGTTCGCGGGTGAGGCGCTGGACCCGCTCTACGTCATCAAGTTTATCGAACCCGCTGCCGACAACATCGGTTTTTTGGGCTTGGATGTGGGGTCGCAGGCTGTTCGTCGCGAGGCACTGTTGCGCTCGATCGATAGTGCACGTCCGACCATCACGGTGGCGCCGGACGTCGCCACGCGGTCAGCGGTGCTGCTCTACGTTCCGATGTACGCCAAGGGCGCGCCGATCGGGTCGGTGGAGGAGCGTCGTGCGGCCCTGGTGGGCATCTTCTTTGCGCCAGTCGTCATTGCCGAACTGCTCGACAAGATGCCCGACCTCATCGATGGTGGGGTCGACTTTGACCTGTTCCATGGGAACCCGGACGGGTCTGGCGCACGCCTGTTGTATGACACAGACAAGCACAGTGCACAAAGCGACAACGCAATTGCAGCACCCAAGGATCGACGCTTTAGTCGCCTTGGGCGGCTGGATCTGAACGGCGGTGACTACTGGGTAAGAGCCAACTCTACGGCAAAATTTGATGCCGCTGTCGATTGGAGTCGAGCGTGGCTGATCCTGATTGTGGGTGCCGTGGTCAGTGGCCTGTTTGCCGTGCTCGTGCGCCAGCAAATCGACCATCGGCACCGCGCCGAGTTGTTGGCGCATCGGATGACCGAGCGCCTGCGCCTCGACGAAGAACGTTCGCGCGATTTCTCGCTGAGCGGGTCCGACTGGTTCTGGGAGAGCGATTTGCAACACCGCTTCTCGTATTGTTCTGACAATTTTGAGGCAAGCTGCGGCGTGCCGTCGAGCGAAGTACTGGGCAAGACCCGCGTTGAACTGTTGGGTCGTAACCCACTGAACCCGCCCGATCAGACGGCGCGGCACTGGGCAACCCTTGAGGCGCACCTGCCGTTCAAGAATTTTGAGTACCAGGCCCAAACTACCGCGCTTGAATCGCGATGGCTGTCGGCATCGGGCGTGCCACACTTCGACAAATACGGGCATTTCGCCGGCTACCGTGGCACTGGCTGCGTCATCACTGAACGCAAGAATATCGAGCGCAAACTACAGCAGCAGCACGACCGGCTGGCGGCAATCATTGAAAGTTTTCCGGGTGGTATTTCCTTGTTTGACGCCGACTTGAAGCTGGTCGCCCATAACAAGCAGTTCAGGGATTTGCTGGACTTCCCGGACAGCCTGTTCGAGCAGCCTGAGCTCGAGTTTGCAGACCTCATTCGCCACAACGCGCAGCGCGGGGAGTATGGTGCTGGCGAGGTGGACAAGCAGGTCGCAGCGGCGGTGCTTCGCGCGCGCAATTTCCAGTCGCACAGGTTTGAACGTGTTCGCCCCAACGGGAGAGTGCTTGAGATTATTGGGCTGCCGTTGCCGGGTGGCGGTTTCGTGAGCATCTACATGGACATCACCGAGCGCAAGAAGATGGAAGAGCAGGTGCGTCAACTGGCCTTCTACGACCCGCTCACCAATCTGGCGAACCGGCGCCTGCTGCACGACCGCTTGGGCCTGGCCATGGCGGCCAGCAAGCGCAGCGGTCGCTACGCAGCCGTGATGTTCCTGGATCTGGACAACTTCAAGCCTTTGAATGACTTGCACGGTCACGAGATCGGCGACCTGCTTTTGGTCGAGGTGGCGCGCCGATTGACGGCCTGTGTGCGCGAGATTGACACCGTGGCGCGGTTTGGTGGCGACGAGTTTGTGATCATGCTCAACGAACTGCACCTCAATGTGGCGGAGTCGCATGAGCAGGCGCGCACGATTGCCGAGAAGGTGCGGCTCAGCTTGTCTGAGCCCTATGAATTGCAAGTCAACCGTGGCGACGTCGAGCCGGTTGCCGTTACCCACCGCTGTGCCGCCAGTATCGGTGTCACCCTGTTCTGGGGCTACATCGGGACCGCAGACGAGGTTCTCAAATGTGCTGATGGCGCGATGTACCAAGCCAAGGCCGCCGGGCGCAATGCCGTGGTGTTTCACGACTCAAACTTCGACTTGGCCCCAGCCGAGTTGGATGAAGAACCAGACCAGACGGCGACCTGAAGCGCTGCTTGTCGGTTGTCACGTCTGAACGGTGTCCGGCGTTTAGCGGCGACAATTAGCGGTTTTAACCACCCAGGGCTCCAAAAGATGAGATCCATGAAATCAGGAATTCTTGTTGTCAGCGCAGTTGCATTGCTGGTACTTTCGGCCTGCAATTCCGAGCAAGATGTAAAGGCTGCCACAGGCGGCGACAAAAGTGTTGAAAAAGCGGTAACCGTTGCCACCGTGAACGGCGTAGCGATCAGCAAGAGCCGCGTTGACTTCCTGCTCAAGCAGGGCACTTCAAACCGCCATGACGGCGGCGACGCTGAAGCCCGCACCGCCATCATCGACCAGTTGGCCATGCAAATGGTGATTGCCGAAGAGGCGGCCAAGAAGGGTCTGGACAAATCGCCCGAGGTCTCGGAGCGTCTGGAACTGGTGCGCCAGTCGGTTTTGGCCAACGCTTACGTGCAAGACTTCATGAAGAACAGCCCGGTGAGTGACGAGATGCTGAAGGCCGAATACGAGCGCATCAAGACCAGTATGAGTGGCACCGAGTACAAGGCGCGCCATATCCTGGTCGAGAAGGAGGCCGATGCCAAAGACATCATCGCCAAGCTGAAGAAAGACCTTGGCGCGTTCGCCAAGCTGGCTACAGAAAAGTCGAAAGACCCTGGCTCCAAAGTCAAGGGCGGCGATCTGGGCTGGTTTGACCCGAGCCGCATGGTGCCCGAGTTCGGGGCGGCAGTCAGCAAGCTCGAAAAAGGCAAGTTCACGACGGAGCCGGTGAAGTCGCAATTTGGTTACCACGTCATTTTGCTGGAGGACTCACGCCCCATCGAGGCGCCGCCGCTCGATCAGGTCAAGTCCAACTTGATGCCGCAGTTGCAGCAGCAAAATTTGAAGAAGCATCTGGACGGATTGAAGGCCGCGGCCAAGATCGACGTTGTGGCCGCCGCCGCACCAGCCGCACCGGTTTCGGCAGCGGCAACGGCGCCTGCATCGGCTGCCAGGTAGCGCAGGCGACCCGTGCCACAGGAGAAGGGCTCAAGCATGAGCAATTTTCCAGTTTACGCACTGCCCGGTTTGCTCGATGATGAGCGCCTGTGGCAACATCAGGCGGCGCGGTTTGGCGAGCGCCACCCGCTCGTCAGCGCACGTCTGACAGGGCACGATTCCATCGCTGGGCTGGCGGCAGCGGCGCTGGCCAAGGCGCCTGCAGAGCGCTTTGCACTGCTTGGTCTGTCGATGGGGGGCTATGTCGCACTGGAGATCATGCGTCAGGCGCCACAGCGCGTGCTGGGGCTGGCGCTGCTTGACACCAATGCGCGTGCCGATTCAGCGGCGGCGAGCGCCTTTCGCAAAAGCCTGATGACCCAGGCGCAGACCGACTTCAGGGCGGTGGTCAGTGGCATCACCCCCAGGTTGCTTCATCCGGCGCATCTGGCGGATGACGCCCTGGTCAAGCTGATCGAGGACATGGCGCACAGTGCGGGCCCCGACGTCTTTGTGCGTCAGCAAACTGCAATCATGGGGCGTACAGACAGTCGTCCCTTCCTGTCTGCCATTGCCTGCCCGACGCTGGTCTTGTGTGGCCGTGAAGACCTGCTGACGCCGCTTGAGTTGCATGAGGAGATGGCCACTGCGATTGCCGGCGCCAAGCTGGTGGTTGTCGAGCGCTGCGGTCATATGTCGGCGCTGGAGCAAGCGCAGCGCGTCAATGATGCGCTTGAAGCCTGGCTGGCGGAAGTGAAGGTCTGAGATTGAGTTTTATCCTATGAAGTCGAGTCTCTCGTCCCTTGTTTTGATCGTCTGCTGGGGGATTGTCAGCGCCTCGGCGGCGCTCGCGCAGCAGCCCGCTGCCAAGCCGATACCGACGGCCAGTGCGCCCAAGGCGTCGCTGACGGTGACGACCGAACGCCCGAGCAGCAGCAACTTGCCGCTGCGTCTGGCTGCCAATGGCAATATCGTGGCCTGGCAAGAGGCCAGCGTGGGCGCTGAGGTCAACGGCTTGCGTCTGGCCGAAGTGCGCGCCAATGTCGGCGACGTGGTGCAACGCGGTCAGGTGCTGGCCGTGTTTGCTGCCGAGAGCGTGCTGGCCGATGTCGCGCAGGCCCAGGCCGGTGTGGCTGAGGCGCAGGCCCAGGCGCTGGACGCGGCGGCCAACGCCGAACGTGCGCGCGCCTTCGAGGCCAGCGGCATGATGAGCAAGCAGCAAATCAGCCTTCTCCTGACCGCTGAGCAAAGCGCCCTGGCGCGGTTGGAAAGTGCGCGCGCCACGCTGGCGGTGCAGAAGATTCGCCTCAAGAACACCCAGCTGCTGGCGTCCGACAGCGGGGTCATCTCGGTGCGCAACGCGAACGTCGGCGCCGTGGTGGGTGCCGGGGCCGAGCTGTTCCGGCTGATCCGTCAGTCGCGCCTGGAGTGGCGCGCAGAAGTCATCGCTACGGAGCTCAAGCGTATCAAACCCGGTACGCCGGTCACGCTGAACGCCGCCAGCGGCGCCACGCTCAGCGGACGGGTGCGCATGGTGGCGCCCACGCTGGACGCTCAGACGCGCAACGCGCTGGTCTACGTGGATTTGACGGTTCCAGCAGCGCTGGGGGCACAAGTCAAGGCCGGCATGTTTGCACGCGGTGAATTTGAGCTCGGCGTCAGTGCCGCGTTGACCGTGCCGCAGCAGGCGGTGGTGGCGCGCGACGGCTTCAACTACGTCTTCAGAATCGGCGCCAACAACCGCGTCAGCCAGCAAAGGGTTGAGGTCGGGCGGCGGTTTGGCGAACAGGTCGAGATCACTCAGGGGCTCGTGTCGGACGCCACTGTGGCTGTGATGGGGGCCGGCTTCCTGAACGATGGCGACACCGTGCGCATCAACAATGCTGGCGCGGCTGCGGCAAGAAAGTAGGGAGCGAGCGCCATGAATGTCTCGGCCTGGTCGATCAGGAACCCGGTAGCCGGCGTGATGCTGTTCGTGATGCTCACGTTCGCGGGCATCGTCTCTTTCAACGCCATGAAGGTCCAGCAGTTCCCGGACCTGGACCTGCCCACGATTGTTGTCGTGGCGTCGCTGCCGGGGGCAGCGCCCGCGCAAATGGAAACCGAAGTGGCGCGCAAGCTGGAAAACAGCCTCGCCACGCTCGAAGGCCTCAAGCACCTCTACACCAAGGTGCAGGACGGCGGCGTTACCGTGACGGCCGAGTTCCGTCTGGAGAAGTCGGGGCAGGAAGCGCTGGACGATGTGCGCTCGGCGGTCTCGCGCGTGCGCAGCGACTTGCCCTCTGACCTGCGTGACCCGGTGATCAACAAACTCAATCTGTCCGGGCAACCGGTGCTGGCCTTCACCGTGGGCTCGCTCCAGATGGACGATGAGTCACTCAGCTGGTTTGTTGACAACACCATCGCCAAGCGCCTGCTGGCGGTGCGCGGTGTGGGAGCGGTGACGCGCGTCGGCGGTGCCGACCGCCAGGTGCAGGTGGCGCTGGACCCGGCGCGCTTGCAGGCCTTGGGCGCCAGCGCATCCGACATTTCGCGTCAGTTGCGTCTGGTGCAGCTGGACGTGGCCGGTGGCCGTGCCGATGTGGGCGGCAGCGAGCAGCCGGTGCGCACCCTGGCGGCGGTGCGGTCAGCGGCTGAATTGGGGCGTCTGGAGATGGCGCTGGGTGACGGTCGGCGTGTTCGCCTTGACCAGTTGGCCAGCGTACGTGACACGGTAGCCGAGCCACGTTCGGCGGCTTTGCTCAATGGCAAGCCGGTGGTCGGCTTTGAGGTGGCACGCAGCAAGGGATCGAGTGAGGTCGAGGTTGGCGCAGCGGTGCAAAAGGCGCTGGCTGAAATCGTCCAGCAGCACGCCGAGATCGAACTCACCGAAGCCTTCAACTTTGTGCTGCCGGTGAAGGAAGAGTACACCGGCTCCATGCACCTGCTGTACGAAGGCGCTGCCTTGGCGGTGCTGGTGGTCTGGCTCTTTCTGCGCGACTGGCGCGCCACGTTTGTCTCGGCGGTGGCCTTGCCGCTGTCAGCAATTCCGGCCTTCATCGGCATGCACTATCTCGGCTTCTCGGTCAACGTGGTGACCCTGCTGGCGCTCTCGCTGGTGATCGGGATTCTGGTCGACGACGCCATCGTCGAGGTGGAAAACATCGTGCGCCATTTGCGCATGGGCAAGACCCCGTACCAGGCGGCGATGGAGGCGGCCGACGAGATCGGGCTGGCGGTCATTGCGACAACCTTCACCCTGATCGCGGTGTTCCTGCCGACCGCCTTCATGAGTGGCATTGCGGGCAAATTCTTCAAGCAATTTGGCTGGACGGCGGCCTTGGCGGTGGCTGCATCCTTGTTGGTGGCGCGCGTGCTGACACCGATGATGTCGGCCTACCTTCTGAAACCGATTGTCCAGGCCTACCAGCAGCCGCGCTGGCTGAGCGTCTACATGCGCTGGGCGACCTGGTGCGTGCAGCATCGGTTTTTGACGCTGCTGGCGGCAGGAGGCTTCTTCATTGGTTCCCTGATGCTGATTCCTCTGTTGCCACAGGGCTTCATGCCGCCCGACGACAACTCGCAAACGCAGGTCTATCTGGAGCTGACGCCGGGCACCACCCTGACGCAGACCAAGACCACAGCGGAAGCCGCGCGCCTGCTGGTCAAAGCTGTGCCGCATGTGAAGAGCGTCTACACCACCATTGGCGCAGGCACGGCGGGCGCCGATCCGTTTGCGCCGCAAGGTGTCTCCGAGACGCGCAAGGCGACTCTGACAATTCTGCTCGACGAGCGGGGTGCACGCCCGCTCAAGCAAGCCATCGAACAGCAGATTCGTGAGGCCATTGAGCCGCTGCCCGGCGTGCGCAGCAAGGTGGGGCTGGGCGCGTCCGGTGAGAAATACATTCTGGTGCTCACGGGCGACGATGCTGCGACCCTGCAAACGGCGGCATTGGCGGTCGAGAAAGACCTGCGCACGATCCCCGGACTCGGTAACGTGGCCTCAAGCGCCAGCCTGGTACGCCCGGAGATCGCTGTGCGGCCCGATTTTGCCCGAGCCGCCGACCTCGGTGTCACCAGTGCCGCCATCGGCGACACGCTTCGCATTGCCACCGTCGGCGACTACGACGCCGCCTTGCCCAAGCTCAACCTGAGCCAGCGCCAGATCCCGATTGTGGTCATGCTGGAGAGCGCCGCCCGCAGCGACCTTGACCTGCTCGGGCGCCTGAGCGTTCCCGGCGTCAGGGGGCCGGTGCTGCTGAGCCAGGTGGCGACGATGGAAGTGGCGGGCGGGCCGGCCGTGATCGACCGCTACGACCGTTCGCGCAACATCACCTTCGAGGTCGAACTCTCGGGTGTGCCACTCGGCGACGTGACATCTGCCGCACAGAATCTGCCGGCCATCAAGGGCTTGCCAGCCGGCGTGAAAGTGGTGGAGGTGGGTGACGCCGAGGTCATGGGGGAACTCTTTGCCAGCTTTGCCCTGGCCATGTTGACCGGTGTTCTGTGCATCTACATCGTGCTTGTGCTGCTGTTCAAGAGCCTGTTGCACCCGGTCACCATCCTGTCGGCGCTGCCCCTGTCGCTGGGCGGCGCCTTTGTCGGCCTGCTGCTGGCGCACAAGAGCTTCTCCATGCCTTCGCTGATCGGTCTGATCATGCTCATGGGTGTGGCCACCAAGAACTCGATCCTGCTGGTGGAATACGCCATTCTGGCGCGCCGCGAACACGGCCTGGACCGTACGGCAGCACTGCTGGATGCCTGCCACAAACGCGCGCGCCCGATCATCATGACGACCCTGGCAATGGCCGCCGGCATGACGCCGATTGCCATCGGTTTTGGTGCTGCCGACACCAGTTTTCGTTCGCCGATGGCGATCGCCGTGATCGGTGGCCTGATGACCTCGACCGTCCTGAGCCTGCTGGTCATTCCGGCCGTGTTCACGGTTGTGGACGATATGGGTCAGTGGTTTGGGCGATGGCGCTCATGAGACACTGACTCTACAAAACAAGCACAATCGCTGTTCCCTGTCAGCCTTCAATTTGGAGATTCCATGGCGAACGATTCACCGGCAGACTCAAGCACGGCAAGTAGCACAAGCTCAATTGGCGTCGATGAAAAGAGGCGCATGCGGGAACGGGTCGAAAAGCTCAACAGTTTGCCCGTATCTACCAGCCAGGGCCGCGTGGAACTTGCCAGTGGTCGCATGGACTACAGTGCCGTTGCCGGGTTTGTTCCGATTGTCATGGACGCGTCGGGCAGCCACAAAGGGGAGCCCGATGCCGCCCTGTTCCTGACGAGCTACTCGATGACGGGCATCAACTCACCCGAGCAGAAGGCGAAGCGTCCGATTCTGTTTGCGTTCAATGGCGGGCCGGGCTCGGCGTCGATCTGGCTGCATCTTGGTGCACTCGGACCCAAGCGCATACGCATCAACGATGACGGCAGCATGCCTGCACCACCTTACGCCGTGCAGGAAAACCCGCACTCGTGGCTGGAGCATTTTGACCTGGTGTTTGTGGATCCACCGCACACCGGTTACTCGCTCACCGCCAGTGAAGAAGCCCGCAAGAAGATGCTGGGCGTGGATGGCGATGTCGACGCGCTGGCAGAAGGCATCCGCTTGCACCTGACACGCACGCAGCGCTGGAGTTCACCGGTCTACCTTGCGGGTGAGAGCTATGGCACGACACGCGGTGCCGCCCTGGCGGACAAGCTTCAGTCACTGGGCGTGGCGCTGGCCGGCGTCATTCTCGTGTCATGTGCGATGGATCTGCAAGCGCTGGCGTTTGAGGAAAAGAACGATCTGCCGTTTGCCCTGTTTCTGCCCGCCTTCGCGGTAGTGGCTCAATTTCATGGCAGGCTCAGGGGCAGTATCGGCCACTCTGCCGCCGCCGCGCGTGCCGCCAGCGAAGCGTTTGTCCAGGATGATTACCTGAAGGCCTTGCATCAGGGCTCGCGCCTGTCAACCCGAGACAAGACCCGGCTGGCCAGGAAGATGGCTGAGTTGACGGGGCTGCGCCCGGATCTCATCGAAGACCACAACCTGCGCATCAGCGACCAGGACTTCTTCTTTGAACTGCTGCGGGCCGAGGGTCGACAGGTGGGGCGACTCGAAGCGCGGGTCACCGGGCCACTGGCTGGGCGCAAGTCGAGGGACTGGGAATTCGACCCCGGCATGGAAGCCATTGCCGCACCCTTCACGATGGCGTCCAACGCCTACATGAGCGACGTGCTGGGCGTCCACACGGACCAGCGCTATGAAATCCTGTCGCGGGAAGTCAACAAGAACTGGAACTGGCTGCAGGGCGAACGCAAGGGCAACAGCTTTACCAGCACCAGCGGTTCACTGGCCAGGGCGATGCGACGTAACCCGCACCTTCGCGTGCTGGTGGCCAGTGGTTACTACGATTTGGGTACCCCGTACAGCGCCTCGGACTACTCCTTGGCTCAGCTTGACTTACCAGCCGATGTGCTGAAGCGAGTCACGCACCACTATTACGACGCCGGTCATATGCTGTACACACGTGACGCCGACCTGAAGAAACTCAAGAATGATCTGGCCCAGTGGCTGACGGGCTGACCAGCTTTCGCACCGATTAGCTCGGCCGCGCCGACGTCAGCGCATGCATCAGCGCGCGGGCACCGCTCCCGGCACAGCCGCAGCCTCATCATCGACCGCCTTTTGCACGGCCCGATAAAATGCCACACGTGATGCCTCGGGGGCAGGGGCGCTGGCGCCGCCGGCCCAGTTCGCGTTGGAGGCGATCACGAGCTTGCGCTTGGGGTCGATGAAGATGCCCTGGCCGAAGATGCCGCGCGCGGCGAAGCTTCCATCGGCATAGGTCCACCACTGGTAACCGTAGCCGCGCC
>CAYHDD010000026.1:0-13163 GCA_964355195.1 uncultured Rhodoferax sp.
GGCAACCGGCGCAACGCTCAAAGTAGATCTTTTGCCCGGCGGCAAATTCGGCCACCGTCATCGGCGGGGCCTTCGGATTGACGCTGTGCACCAAGGGCACAGCGCCCACCGGAGAGGAGTCCCCGACTTGATACGCCTTCTCGGTGGGGGCGGTCGGCGCGGGTTGCGCCTGCACCGAAAGAGCCAGGGTTGCGAGCAGAGCCGCCGCAACCTTGACCAGCCGTAAAGTACTCATAGTTTTCACTCCAATGTGTGTTCCCGGGGGAACAGTGTTTCCAAACTCAAAGCCAGAGACGCTCGCAGACCGGTGCAAATCACCTGATCTGACGCGAGATCAGGCGCATTTTGGTCAAACATGGCGCGCCCGTCCTTAACCTGGCCTAAGGATGGGGACAAGTAGTTTGACGGGGACGGTAAAAGCCCGAACTTGGGCGCCACCATGGATCGAGATGCCCAGCTCTACGCGCCGGCATGAACCGACCAGCCCCTCAGCTCAAGGCCACCAGGCCGATGCTGACCAGCAAACCGGCGGTCCAAACGAGGCTGCGCAGTGTGGCCTTGTTCATCACGTAAGCGGCCACGTAAACCAGCCGAATCGCCACAAAGGACATTGCCAACAGGTCAATGCGCCCCTGATCTGCGTGCACCTGCTGCGCCAGAACCACGCCTGCGATAAACAGGGGCAGCGCCTCAAAGCCGTTGGCCTGCGCGGCGATGGCGCGCGCCTGCCAGCCTTGCATCCGGGCAGCCCAGTCGCGCGGCTGCCGGTTGTCGTAGCCACCCTCTTTGCGGGACTTACCCGCGCTCGCAGCCTTGGCCACGCCGGCAGTAAAAATCGGCAGCACGCAAGCCGCCACCACACACCAGTTTGCAATCGTCATTCGTCTCTCCTTGAAACGTTCATTGTGACTTGACTTCGCCCAACACTGACCAGCCGGCGTGCAGCTTGACTTTGTTGTTCTCGTACTCCCAGACCGTGCCGCAGCGTTCACAGCGGTACTGCGTGATGGTGACCCGGCCGTGGCTGCGCGGCTCCTTGCGGTTCACGCCTTGCATCAGTTCGGGATGGCCGGGAGCGCCGCGCCAGTTGCGCTGGACGCCAGCGCACGAGCTGCACAGGGTGGGCTTGGTCGGTTCGTCGGGTTGATTCAGGTCTTGGTTCATGTTGCGGCTCGTGATGGGGGCAATGGGTGGCTTGCTGGGGTCGATTGTCATCCACCCGTCAGGATGGCGATGCCCGCCACATGCGAAAAGTCCCGATCGTGTGTGACCAGCGCGACCGCACCGATATCCAGAGCCGTGGCCAACTGAATCGCGTTATACACTTGTCTTTAACAGGGATGACTATGATCTACAACAAACACGTCACATCGATACTAGTCGGGCGCTGCATCGGCCAACTGGCATTGGTCGCGTTGGTTGCCACGGGCTGTGGCGGCGGTAGCGGCGGTGACGCACCGATCACACCCACGCCTGGCATCAGCCTGCTGGCGGGGTCGATCGGGGGATCCGGCAACATCGACGGCGTGGGCGTGGCGGCGCGATTCAGGAACCCCCTCTCGATCGCTGTGGACCCGGCGGGCAATGTCTATGTGGCGCAGGGCGATGTGATCCGAAAGATCAGCCCTGCCGGAGTGGTCACAACCGTCCTGCATGCGACCGACGAACTCAACCCTCCCAACGCGCCAGGCCGCCCGCCCAACGTGGCGGTGGATGCCAGTGGCAACCTGTACGTCACCGATGGCAACGCCACGGTTCGCAAAATCACGCCGAGCGGGATCGCCACCACACTGGCTGGTGCGCCAAACCAGCGCGGCACGGTTGATGGTCTTGGCGTTGCAGCCCGATTCACCGCCTTGACCGGCATTGCGGTCGATACCTCCGGTCAGGTCTATGTGACCGACGGAGAAGCCAGTACCGTGCGCAAGATTTCAGCAAACGGTGCCGTCACGACACTGGCTGGCACGCCGGGCATGCGCGGCACGACCAATGGCGTTGGCGCCGCAGCCAGCTTCACCGCGCCGAACGGCTTGACGGTGGATGGTGATGGCAATGTTTACGTCGTGGACGGCAGCTACAAGGTGAGCGATTTGTTCAATACCCTCCTCTATTCCAATACCGTGCGCAAGATCACACCGTCCGGAGTCGTCACCACACTGGCCGGCACCGCCGGTACGCCAGGCGATGCTGATGGCGTGGGCACCGCCGCCAGCTTTGGCAACCCGAGCTCTATCTCCGCGGATCGGGAAGGCAGTCTTTATGTGACGGATGAAGGCAATCACACCATTCGCAAGATCACCCGCACCGGTGCGGTGACCACGATAGCGGGCATAACCGCCACGGTCGGTATCAGTGACGGCGTCGGGGCTAGCGCCCGCTTCAATCATCCTGCTGGGATCGCCATCGACAGCACAGGCAACCTCTATGTGGCTGACAGCGGCAACCACACGATCCGCAAGTTGACCCCAGGTTTCGTCGTCAGCACGCTGGCGGGACAGGCGGCGGTCAATGGGTCGGCAGATGGCGTCGGCGCCGCGGCGAGCTTTGGCAATCAGGCGGCTCCCTATGAGAACGACGGTGCCAACGTCAACCCTAAAGGTGTTGCGGTAGATCGAGCCGGCAACGTCTACATTGCCGACGGTGGCAACCACATCATCCGAAAGGTCACGCCAACCGGTCTGGTGAGCACGCTGGCGGGAACCGCCGGGGCGCGTGGCTCGGCCGACGGGTTGGGCACCTCAGCGCGCTTTAGCTACCCGCGCGGCATCGCTGTGGACGACACCGGACAGGTCTATGTGGCCGACAGCACCAACGGCAGCATCCGCAAGATCACGCCGACCGGTCAGGTCACCACCCTGGCCGCCAACCGAGGCTCCACCCCCGACACCCGGATCCGATACCCGGAGGGCGTGGTAGTGGACCGCGCCGGCAACGTCTTCGTGAGCGACGGCTACGACAATCTCGTGCGCAAAATCACCCCTGCAGGCGTGATGTCGGTGTTTGCCGGCAGTAGCGCAGCCCAGTCGATCGACGGAACCGGCCGACAAGCCAGCCTGAACTACCCGCGTGGCATGACCATCGATGACGCAGACAACCTCTACGTGGCCGAGTACAACGGCCACACCATCCGCAAAATCACCCCGGCGGGCGTGGTCACCACAGTCGCCGGTACCGCTGGCGTGCGCGCATCCGACAACGCGACTGGTGCCACGGCCGGCCTGGATTCTCCACGGGGCGTCACGATTGACCGCCAGGGCAACCTCTTTGTGGTGGAGAACTTGCAGCCGCGCATCCGCAGAATCACGCCCTTGGGCGTGTCTTCAGTGGTTGCGGGCGAAACGAAGTCGTATGGGATTGCACTGGGCGGGCTGCCCGGCAGCTTGGCCGATGTCGGAGGCGTCGCCATCGGCGCACAGGGCGTTCTGCACGCCACCTCGGGGGCGGCGGTACTGAAGATCCAGCTTGCGCAATAGTTACCGCCTGCCGTGCACCTGCCAGGTGCGGGTTCACGTCGCAGCCAGTCTGAAACTCTTTCAGTCCGACCGACCCGGACTCGGCGCCGCCTGAAGCAAGCGCTGCGCCCGCTGCAGGTCGCCCAGCGTGTCGATGTCGGTCACGCAGCCGATGTCGTCGAGGTTCAACTCGAAGGCGCCATGCCGACGCACGACACTGGCGGCACCCTGATCGCCTTGCAGCGCCAGCAACGCCGCTCGGCATGTCGCGCCAAAGCCGACCGGGTGGCCGCGCTGACCGTGGTACATCGGCAGCACCACGGCATGCTGCTCCAAGGCACTGGCCACGGCGCGCAGCGTTTCACTTTGAATCAGCGGCAAATCGGCCGGCAATATCAACCAGCCGTCGGAGGCCGGCGTGGCCGAAACGGCGGCGGCAATCGAGTCGCCCATGCCGGGCCGGCCGCTGTTCTCCAGATGCCAGGGCAGGCCACTTTGCGCCGCCGCATCGAGGGTATGCTGCAAGACCGTCTTGCCCGCCAGTGCAGCTTGCAGCTTGTGGCAAGTGCCGCCCGACGCCGTGAAGCGCTCGCCGCGCCCGGAGGCCAGCACAATGACGGTGGGCTGGCTCAAACGCAAACGGCGCCGGCGGAGGTTGTCGGCTCGGCCGCTGCCGTCGAAGCGTTTCTGACCTGAACCATTTGGGCGACGATAGAGACGGCGATCTCGCCTGGTGTCCTGGCACCCAGGCTCAAACCAACCGGTCCGTGCAAGCGCGCCAGTTGCTCGACGGTCATGTCGAAGTGTTCGGCCAGACGCTGCTTGCGCGCGGCCTGGTTGCGCCGTGAACCCAGGGCGCCGACGAAGAAGGCATCTGATTTCAAGGCTTCCAGCAAGGCCATGTCGTCCAGCTTGGGGTCGTGCGTGAGCGCCACAATGGCCGTGTGGGCGTCGGGCTGCAGCTCGCGCACCGCGTCGTCGGGCATGCCCTCCATGCGCCGCACGGCGGGCACCGCCGCGAGCAAATCGCTGCTGTACTCCTCACGCGGGTCGCACACCAGCACCTCAAAGTCGAGCAGCAAGGCGATCTGCGCCACAGCGCGCGACAACTGACCGGCACCGATCAGGAGCAAGCGCCACTTGGGGCCAAAGACCGCCGTCAGCGTGACGCCGTCAAACTCCAGGGCCTGACCACGCTGCGCCGCGCTCAGGCGCACCGCGCCGCTGGCCAGCGTCACACTGCGCGCCACCACTTGCTGGGCCGCCGTGCGCTCCAGCAGCTCGATCACCCATTGCGTCTCGAGCAAGGGCTCCTGCAACAGGCGCAGGGTCCCGCCGCAAGGCAGGCCGAAGCGTGCCGCTTCTTCCTTGCTGACACCGTAAACGATCAGACTCGGCTTGGCCGGTGCCGCCCCATCACCGGCAGCCTGGCAGGCGGCCTGCGTGCGTGCAATCAGATCATCTTCGACGCAGCCCCCCGAGACCGAACCGCTGAGCAGGCCATCATCCCGGATCGCGAGCAAGGCGCCTGCCGGACGCGGTGCGCTACCCCAGGTTTCGACCACCGTCACCAGTGCAACCGCATGGCCGGCTTGATGCCACATCAGCGC
Source organism: uncultured Rhodoferax sp. (assembly GCA_964355195.1). Taxonomy (GTDB): domain Bacteria; phylum Pseudomonadota; class Gammaproteobacteria; order Burkholderiales; family Burkholderiaceae_C; genus Rhodoferax. Next base: position 5,063 of record CAYHDD010000026.1, read on the forward strand.
ATCATTGAGAACGACCAGATCCAGACTTTCCATCAATTCATCTCCTTCTTGCCACGCAGCACCGCCGCCAGCGTAGTCACAATGAACGCGCCCAAGGCCAGCGCGTTGAGCGCACCGCCGAGCCGCGTCAAGCTCGACTCGCCCAAGCCAACGCCGGTCAGGCGCACCAGCAGCGAGACGCGCAGCAGAGCCAGCGGTCCATAGAACCAGGCATGGTAAGGCACCGCCACGCGCAACACTGCCGGAAAGATGATCGGCGCATGTCCAAACACCATGGAAAAAACAAAGCCGAGCAGGAGCGCGTGCAAGGCGGCATCGTAAGCCGCTGTGCCGGCCTGCAGCGAGCCGGCCCAGAACAGCACGGCTGCGCCCAGCGCCAGCCAGAAGTAGCCCGAAAGCAGGCAAACCGCGACAAAGCGTGGCAGGCCCTGGCCACGCACGGTGCGTCGCGCGATGTCCTGTTTGACCAGCCACAGCGCCAGCCCGAGCATGGCGCCAGCCAACAATCTGATGCCACCACCGAACTGGTGCCCCAACAAGCCGGTTACTACCAGCAGCAAGAGGGCTGCAAAGACGCGCGTGGCGAGTCGGGACGGCGGCATGAAACGCGACAACTCCAGGCGCTCGCCGGCAATCGTCAGAACCAGAAACATCAGCCACCAAGGCAAGGCCTGTTGCAGCGGCAGACCAAGCGCCCAGACCAGGCAGCCCAGCACCCAGCTCAGCGCACCCAGCACCAGTGTCAGCGTGAAGAGCGCCGCCTGGCGCCGCAAGACCTCGAGCGAAGCCGCCAGCAGCATCAGGCTGGCCAGCAGGTAGAGCCAAGGCGCGGCCCGCGCCAGCGTCCCGCTCAAGAGCAGCAGCGAACCCAACCCAGCTGCCAACGGCCCCAGATAGGCCCAGCCGCGCGCCAGCGCCACGGCGCGCTCCAGCGAAATCACAACACCAAAAAAACCGCACAGCATCAGCGGCCCGTGCAGACCGGCTGTAGCCAGCGCCAGGTCTGGAAGCGGCCAAGCCAGGCGTGCCAGACCGCCAGCCACACCGGCGAAGAGAGCCAGAAAACCGAGCATCAGCAAGGGCACACGTTGCGCTGGGCGCAATCCCGTGGCGGCGATGCCAGGCGTCGCAGCCACGATCACCTCGACCAGCCGAAAAATTCTTTGGCGATGCCGTTCATCATGGACGGTTGCCAGAACGGCTCCCAAACGAGGTTGACGCTGATCCTGGCGTCGGTCGGCGCTATCGCGGCGATGGCTGCCCTGGCCTGCTCGACGAGCACTTCGGCCACCGGACAAGCCTGCGAGGTCATGGTCATATCTACTTCGATGGCGTCATCGGTCACCGCCACCCGGTAGACCAGCCCGAGTGCGACGATGCTCATACCCGCTTCCGGGTCATCGACGCTGCCAAGCGCCTCCATCACCGCGCCTTCGTCGGGCAGGTCCATCAAAGCAAACGCGTGAAGGACAGGCGCTGCGCAGGCTTGAAACCGACGTCGAACAAGAAGCCCAGCAGGGCCTGATCGCCCGGCGCCAGACTGGTCTCGACACGCTCAACACGCAAGGCACCGAGGTTTACAAACAGCTGCGACAGCAGGGCACGCCCAATACCACGATGCTCGTACTCGGGGTCCACGCCGATGGTGTCGAGCACGGCGGCTGGCGCGGTGCGCCCGAAGTCGCCAATGTCCACGCGCGCCATCAGGTAGCCAACGATGGCGCCGTCCAGGCGCGCGGTCATGGAAACCTGAATCGAAGAATCACTCATCGCCTCGGCCAGTTTGCCCTGGATGTAGGCGCTGCGGTCATGCCCGGTGTGGGCACGGTCAATGCGCACGATTTCCTGCAAGTCCTGCGGCATCATCGAACGCACATCGGCCTGATCGCGCGTCAGCTTTTCAAAGTCGTTGTCGCCCGGCGCACCGTAGTCGATCTCACCGCCCCACTCGGAACCCTCGGGGGCCTGAACGGCTTCATCGCGCGCCGCCTGGAAGACGCCGCCCTCCACCGGGCAATCCAGCCATCGTTCGGCCGCCAACACAAAACCCATGGCGTCGAACCAGCGCAGCATGTCATGGTCTTTCCAGGACGCCGCAGTGTGCAGGTCGGTCATGCCATGCCGACACCCGTAGGCCGTCAAGGCCTGCATCAATTTGCCACCCACACCGAGACCTCTCGCCTCGCGGTGCACGCCAACGATCTCCAGCCGGAAGCCGGGCGCGGAGCGGCCAAACTCACCCATCAGCACCCGCGCCAGCACGTAGCCCACCAGCATGTCGCCCTGGATCGCCGCAAACTGCACATGCAGAGTGGGCTCGCGCATCGCGGCCTCCAGGCGGCGTTGCAAATAGCCGCGGCGCGAACGAGCGCCAATCTCGGCGTCGATCGCAACCACAGCATTCAGATCGTCCTGGGCCAGCGCTCGAATGACGATGTCTTGTGGAGTTTGGGCTTGCATGGTGTCGGTTCCCTTCATTCAAACTGGGGTCATGAGGCGGCGTACTCAAAGGCCAGACGCTGGTCGGTTTCGTCGTCCAGCAAATCATCAAGCATCGGTAGCAAAGCCATTTCTTCCTTCTGGATGTGAGAGACCTGGCGTTCCACCAATTCCATCACGCTGTCTTTCAGCGTATTCCAGCCAGCCGTATCCAGTGTGCCTGCCACCGCCTGGGCGGCGAGTGGCAGCAGTTCTTCGGAAACGGCTCGAATCGCTTCATGCTCATCACCGAGCAACATGGCAATGCCGCCATCGCCGGCCTCGCGCAAACGGGGGAAAAGCTCACGCTCTTCGAATCCGAAGTGCCGGTCCACATCCAGCCGCAGATGCTGCGCCAGGGCCTCGATCAGCTTGAGAAACTCGGGGTCGCGCGGACCGGCATTTGCGCGCGCCCGTGCGAAGGCGTTTTCGGCGCGTGCCAGCAATTGAAGGTTGGCGCGGTGATCCTGGTGCAGGGCCAGACTGGTTTGGCGTGAAAAATTCATCATAGACAATAATGGTATCAGACTACCGAATTAGTCCAACTTGCACCACATTAAGAATTGAGCGCTTTTACATTCTTTTTCAACAACTCGGTCATGCGCCACCAGGCATTGCCAAAGAATACCGCGTAAGCCCCGGCACCCAGAGCGCCCAGCAGCGCCGCCAGCCGCAGAAGCCACAAACTGTCCAGCAAGACGCCCAGCGTCAGCAGCAGCAAAGCCGCAGAATGGCTGAGCAGGTGAATCGTGAGCGGCCGCTGGAGCGTCATGTTGGAGGGCGTCGGCGGTCGGCGCATGCCCGCACCGGCGTGCATGGCGGCCAGAAACGGAACAATGCGCGACAGCATGCCGAGCAGCAGCGTCAACAGGCCGCCGATCATCAGCAGCCCCAGCAGCGCCGGAGCGCGCGCCAGCTTGAGCCCGAGTTCCAGGGCGAGGGCCAGGGCCAGACTCGCCGCCAGCGTGGCCCAACCGATGCGCACCAGGACGAACGACGAGCCCAGCGCCCGGCGCATGCCGGTGCGCAGAGCACGCTCCATCAGCGCCACATGAATCAGGAACGAGGCCAACGCCAATGCGACCGATAGCGCAAAGAGCGCCGTCGGCAGCCAGCCCAGCAGCACCGGCAGGGCCAACAGCAGCGCCGCCAGCGCCAGCCCCAGCGAGAGGCGCGACCATGCCACCGACGGGCTGTCGGCGAGGGCAAACATGGGCACCAGAATGTAGGAAAATCCCATCACCAAGAGCCCCATGAAACCATAGGCGGCGAAGCTGACGTGTAAACCGATACCGCTCTGACGGTCGAGCAGGACGACGCCGCTGTAAGTGCCCGCCAACGACAGGCCGCTGGCGAGCAAAACCAGCAGCGCCAGAGCAGCCGCCCAGCCGTGCGCCACGACCAGACCCATGCCCTTGGCGCCGCGCAGATTTCGAAGCAGCAAGGCGAGGTAGAACAGCAGCGCCGCGGCCAGCAGCAGCGCGCCCGGCCACAGCAACCGGGGCTCGGCGTACCCCATGCCAACCACGACCATCAGCACGGCCAGCGTGCAGCCGCCCCACAGCAGTTCATAGGGCCAGCGCGTGGGCGTCACCGGCTGGCGCGTTGCCACCGGCAGCAGTTGCAGACTGGCACCCATCGCCGTCATCAGCAAGACCCCCAGTGTCAACAGATGCAGCGCCGCCAGCGTCCAGCCGAGTCCGCCCGCAAAGTCGGATAGCGACGGTGCCGCGTAGAGCAGGGCCAGCCAGGCCAGCAAATGAAAGAGGACGGCACTGGAAAAAAAGCGAAACGGGATCGAGGCCACCAACAGGCGCCCGGAGGCGCCCCCTAGAAAAGCATTGGCGCTCACTGGAGTACCTTCGTGCTGCGCACTGCGGTGCGAGCTTGCTTGGGGCGGCCCGGCGCAGCGCTCATGATGCATCCTTCACCAGGCGCAAGCGGAATTCACCGGCTTCACCCGCGATTTGCTCAGCGCGCCAACCGCGCTCGGCCAGTTCGGCATACAGCAGTTGCGGATCGCGATCATGGTGGACCGTCACATTTTGCCCGTGCTGGAGCGACTCGATCAGCCGGACGATGCTCACCAGCGGCCCGGGTGGGGCCAGACCGCGCACCTCGACGTGCACGCCGTCGGCCTCCAGCCAATGCTCACCCGGCTGGCGTGGCATGCGCATCCCTTAAAGGCCAGCCAGCTCACCGAGCAGGCGTTGCGCCAACACCACCGCGACCTGACGTCGGTAGTTGGACGCTGTCACCGTGCTGCGCATCGGACTCACCTGTTTTTGCACTAGTTTGCCGAGCGCCGCCAGCGTCTCGGCATTCACTGCCTTGCCGCACAAAGCCTCGGTGCCTTGCAACAGAAGCGGATTCGAGTTGGTGCCACTGAGAGCGACACGCAGCTCGGCCAGCAGACCCTCGTTCAGGCGCAGACGCAGCGCCACGCCGGCCAACGGAAAGTCCACCGCGCCGCGCACCCTCGCCTTGCGGTAGGCACAAGCCATGCCTTTCGCCAGCGTCGACACCCGTACACCGAGCAGCATTTCACCGGGCTCAAGTTTCAAAGGTTTGATACCGTCGTCCTGGTATAGCTCGGCCAATGGCAGAACGCGCGTACCCTGCTGACCAGCGATCTCGACCATCGCATCCAGCGCGATCAGGGCCGGCGCCAGGTCGCCGCTCCAGGCCGCATGGCAGCGCGCGCCCTGCGGCGCCACGTGGCAGGTGTCGCCACGGTACTTGAGGCAGTAGTCGTTGGATTGGCGCCACCACTCGCTCTGGTTGTAGAAGACGCAGCGCGTGTCCAGACACAGGTTGCCGCCGAGCGTGGCCAGCGTCCGGTGGCTGGGCCCAGCCACCACCGCCGCCGCCTGCGCCAGGGCTGGCAATGCGGCCTGGATGTCAGCGCTGTTGGCCAGATACTGCAAGCTCACACCGGCACCCAGCAGCCAGTCCTGGCCGTCACGACGGCACTGCTGCAACTCGGTGACGCGACTCAGGTCGATCAGAACATCGGGCGCGCCAATGCCGCGGCGCAGGTTCGGCATCAGGTCGGTGCCACCGGCCAGCAGCTTGGCCTGCGGATGCGCCGCCAGCAGCGCCAACGCCTGCGCTACGGAGCTCGGCGAGCGCATTTCAAAAGGAGTCAAGGCATCCACATCAGACCTGCGCTTTCTTCAGGGCATCGCTCTTGGCAGCGCTCAGCTTGAGCGCACGCCGACGCGCCAGCAGCGCGTCGAGCAGGCGATCCGGCGTGGCCGGCAATTCGTAAAGGCGCAGGCCGGTGGCGTGCGCAATGGCGTTGGTCAGCGCTGGCAGAAAGCCCGACAGCGAGCCCTCACCGGCTTCCTTGGCGCCAAACGGCCCGTTCGGATCGGGTGCTTCGACGATGAAGGTTTCAATCGGCGGTGATTCGACAATCGTCGGGATGCGGTAATCAAGGAAGTTGGCACGCATGTGCAGACCCTTGTGGTACTGCGTTTCTTCACTTAGCGCCTGACCCATGCCCATCCAGACCGAACCCTGCACCTGGCCTTCCACCGCCAGCGGGTTGATGGCACGGCCGCAATCGTGCGCGACCCAGACCTGAACCACGCGCACCATGCCGGTGTCTTCATCGACCTCGACCTCCACCACCTGCGCGGCATAGGAATAACCGGCGCTGGTGCCCACCGCCGCACCACGGAACTTGCCGCCCTGCGTCTCGCGAGGCGTCGACCAGTGACCGCTGGCGGTCACCGTGCCGCCGGGCTGCAAAGCGAGCGTCACCACCTCCTTGTAGCTCAGCGTCTGCGTGCCGCCGCTCAGTGCGTAGCTCTCGCCCAGACACTCGACCTGATCGACCGTGACAGCCCACTTGCGCGCCGCTGCTGCCAGCAGAATCTGGAGCAGGGCTTTGCCCGCATTGATGGCGGCGTTGCCGACCATGAAGGAAACACGCGACGAGTAGGAGCCGTTGTCTTTGGGCGTTACCGCGCTGTCGTTGGAGATGACGCGCAGCCGGTCCATCGACAGACCCATGACTTCGGCCACCATCTGCGCCAGCAAGGTGCTGGAACCCTGACCGATGTCGGCCGCGCCGGTCAACAGCGTGATGCCGCCGTCGAAGTCGAGCTTGAGGTTGACCACCGCATGAGGTTCTCCGCTCCAGTGCACCGGCTTGGCCGAGCCGCTGGCGTAATGCGAGCAGGCCAGCCCGAGGCCGCGCCCCTTGGGCATGCTGGCACGGCGCTGGTTCCAGCCCGATGCCGTCTGCACCTTGTCCAGGCATTGCGCCAGTCCGCAGGAGTTGACCTGCAAGTCATTGACGGTGCGGTGCGGGATGGCCAGCAGATTGGCGCGGCGCACGGCGAACGGGTCGAGCCCGAGAGTCTGCGCCATGCTGTCAAGCATCGACTCGAAGGCGTGGCGCACGTCGACCGAACCATGGCCGCGCATGGCGCCGTTGGGGGGAGTGTTGGTGTAGACGCGCAGCCCGTAGTAGCGACAGGCCGGCAGCTGGTACATCGCGTGCAGCAGCGACCCGGCGTACAGAATCGTCACCAGGCCGTAACCGGCATAAGCGCCACCGCGCTGCACCACCTCGCAGTCGACCGCCTTGATGACGCCACTGCTGGAAAGCCCGATCTTCAGCCGCACATCGGTCTCGGGCCGACCGCGGTGCGTGATGAAGGAGTCCTCGCGTGAGAGTTCGAGTTTGACCGCCCCCTTGGCCGCGCGCGCAAGAAGGGAGGCGATGATTTCGAAGTTCAGCGTTTCCGTGCGGTGGCCGAAGCCGCCGCCGACAAAGGGCTTGATGACGCGGATCTGCGAGGCGTCCAGCGCCATGCACTGGGCCAGGATCAGGTGCACGTAGTAGGGAACCTGCGACACCGTGTGCAGCGTCAGGCGACCGCGCTCGGCGTCCCAACTCGCCAGCGAAACATTCGGCTCCATCATGGCGTGCGTCACTTCGGCGTAGTGAAAGCGCTCTTCAAGCACCAGATCAGCCGTCGCAAAACCGCCCGTCACATCACCAAAAGTGTGGTCCACGTCGCGTGCAATATTGCCTGGCTGATCGTCGTGCAGCAGCGTGGCCTCAGCGCCACGCGCGCTGGCAGCATCAAAGTAGGCTGGCAAGGGTTCCAGATCGAGCGTGATGGCGGCCAGCGCGGCACGCGCTGTGGCCTGGTCCACGGCGGCCACTGCGGCGACCGGCTCGCCGCAGTAGCGCACACGGTCGCGCGCCAGCGGAAATTCGTTCTGCGCAATCGGGATCACGCCATAGGGTACGTCGCACACATCTCCGGTGATGACGGCGCGCACACCCGGCAAGGCCAGGGCACGGCTGATGTCGATTGAGCGGATACGCGCGTGTGCCACGGGGCTGCGCAGGATGGCGCCGACGAGGGCGTCGCGCGCCGGCAGGTCGGCGGTGTACAAGGCCTGACCGGAGACCTTCTCGACGCCATCGATCAGCGGCTGGCGCACACCGACAGCCGTGCGCAAAAGTTTGGAATCTGCTGCGGCTTCTATGATGCTTCTCCCGTGACACAGGTGTTGGCATGAGCCGCCGCCTGCACCGACTCAATGATCTTGACGTAGCCGGTGCAGCGGCAGATATTGCCCGACAGCGCTTCGCGAA
>CAYHDD010000027.1:0-6502 GCA_964355195.1 uncultured Rhodoferax sp.
GCGCGTAGCGACTGAGCTTGCTCTGTCCTCAACTCGAAACGGGATGTCCTTCGACCGGATCAGGGCGCCAGCGCCTTTGTCAAATCTCCCATATTGGCGCGCACACCCGGCAAGGGCGCAAGATCAAAGCGTTTGCTGATGAACTTGATAATCGACGTCGTGTCGTAAGTCGTCGAGTCAATGAAACCCCGTTTGACGTGCGGACCGATCAGCAAGGCCGGAATTCGTGAGCCCGGACCCCAACGGTCACTCCACCCTGGTCCTTGAGGGGGCGGCACGTGATCCCAGAAACCTCCATTTTCGTCGTAGGTCAGAATGACCAGCATCTCTTTCCATTGCGGGCTGGCGCGCAGTTTTTCCAGCAGGTCCGCCATGTGCGTGTCCCCGCTCAGGACATCCGTGCTGCCCGGGTGCTGACTGTTGCGACCGGCCGGTTTGTAGAAGGACACTGCGGGCAGCGTCCCGGCGGCGATGTCAGCCAGCAAGTCCGCCTGATCCTTCAAATGCCGCGCACGCTCAGGAGAGCCCGCTGCAAAACGGGCAAAGTAGTTGAAAGGTTGATGATGCGCCTGGAAGTTGGGTGACCCGTCGGCTCTCTCGTAAATGATCCGCCGTTTGACACCGGGTGCCTGCATGCCATCGGCCAGCGCAGCGTTCCAGCCCTCCGAATACCAGGCCCAGGATATCCCTTTGGCGGACAGAGTGTCGCCAATCGTGACGCTGGTCTGCGGGGGCAACGGCAGCTCCGTCTCGTTCTCCCATCGCTTGACACCCTGTGGATTGGCGTGGGCTACGGGTCCGTCAGCAGCCGGTGGAATGCCGCTGGGCTGGTTAGGCGGTTGTGTTGTATTGACCGACCAACCATCGGGCGTGATGCTAGTGCCCACGCTGCTGCTCTGAATTTGGACTGCTCCGAGCCTGGCTGACGGCGACCCCTCCCGCTTAAGCAGCTTGCCACTGGCATCAAGCTTGGCGCGCATGTGCGCCGGCGCGTTGGCAAAGCTGGGCGTACAGGCGCAAATGAGCCAGTGATGGTTCAAATAGGAGCCACCGTACGCCGCTTGAAAGAAGTTGTCCGCCAACGTATATTCGCGCGCCCATTGCCAGAGCCTGAATCGGCTGCCGTCGTAGTAGCCCATAGTCAAGCCACCCGCACTGGACATCGCCGAAAACATATTATTCTTGCCAGCATTGATTTGTTCGATGTGGTGGAAATAGCTGTGAGTCGGACTGCGTACCATGACGTTTGGCGGCCGGTTGAACGGCTCAGCGTCGATTCGAAACGGACCATTCGGCAGACGCGGAAGATGCGCGTCGGGCTTGCCGTTACCACCCAACATCAGCAGTTCGGGCAAGGGTTTGCCATCATGGTCAAGCTGTGTCTTCTGTTCCGCAGTCGCTTGACCGATACCGTTGGCACCTGGAAACAGCCCATACAAATGGTCGAAACTGCGGTTCTCGGCATAGATCACCACCACATGGCGAATACGCTGTAGCGCGGCGCCATCGTCGGCTCTGGGTGACGTGCTGGTGCAACCAGTTACGAGCGTCGCCAGCAGTGCCACGAGCAGGCTGGTATCGACGCGAGGCAGGCAAGGTAAGTTCAACATCTCAGCTCGTTCCTTTGTAAAGCCAATTCACGTCCAGCAAGCGTTCGCCCAGCAGCTTCATGGCCGCATCACGGCCCCAGCGCATCAGACCCGAAGCATGGAATACGTGCCCGTTGCGGATGGCTCGCGCCTGCACGCGTGCGTTGCGTTGCCAGCGACTGTTGGCGTAGTTCTGCAAGGCGTCCGCCACCGCAATCCCATCAACGCGCAACGCCTGGGCCAAGGCCTGGGCGTCCTCAATCGCCATGCCAGCACCCTGGGCCAAGTAGGGCAACATGGGGTGAGCCGCGTCGCCCAGCAACGCCACCCTGCCCTGCGTCATTTCAGCGGCACCAGTGACGGGCTCACGAATGCTCAAACCCCACAGACGCCACTGCTCAATCGCGTCGATCAACGCACGCAAGGGTGCGCAGCACGCTGTCAGATGGCCTCGCAGTTGCGTGGCGTTGGCGCTGTGATCCCATTGCTCGATGTTGCCCTGCAACTGCCCTTCGACAACCGCCACAACGTTTAACCAGTCACCCCCACGAACCGGGTACTGCACAACATGCAGGTGCGGCCCCAGCCACGCAGTGACGTGCTGCGAGCGCAGCCTCTCTGGCAGATCGCTCTGTCGCACCAGCGCCCGGTAGGCTAAATGACCGGTCGCCAGAGGCGCCCCGTCGGCCAGGAGATGCCGCCTGACCCAACTCCAGCCGCCGTCAGCCCCAATCAAGCAGTCTGCGCGTCGCTCGTGAGGGGCTGCAAATCGCAAGGTCACGCCATTGGCGTCCTGCTCAAAGGCGACGAACTCATGGTTCAAGTTCAACTCGACCTCGCCGCGCCTTCTGACTGCGTTCAGCAGGACCGCGTGCATGTCGGCCCGGTGAATCGTGAGGTAGTTGGCGCCGTAGCGCTGCACGGCCCGGGAGCCCAGCCGTAACACAGCCAGTTCGCTAGCCGTGCTGGCACAGCGTACTTGCAGTCGATCAGGAAACGCAGCAACTTCCGCTACGGCTCTATGCAAACCCCAGCCATCCAGAATCTTGACCACATTGGGTCCCAGCTGGATACCGGCCCCGAGCTCTGCAAATTCCGACGCGCGCTCGAACAACTCAATGGTCGAGTCCGACCCTGAACACGCCAGCGCGGCCGCTAAACCACCGATACCGCCACCCACAATCGAAATGTGTTTGACCATGGCCCTCGCCCAACTGCTTACAAGGCCTGTCCGAGGCGGGCAATGCCCTCTTCAATCTTTTCCACGCTGGCGGTGGCAAAGCTCAGACGCAAACTGGACAGATCCGGGTCGTGCGCGAAGAAGGGTACCCCCGGCACAAAGGCCACGCCCTTGTCGATGGCGCGCTTGGCAAACTCCGCGGCGTTGTTTGGCCGGCCGTTGGCGCCCGTCAAGCGGGCCCAGAAGAACATGCCACCTTGCGGCTGGTTAAATTCAATGGCATCGGCCAGTTCGCGACACAGCGACGCAGCCATCACACGCGAGCGTTCAGCGTAGGTTTGGCGCACGACGGCCAGCGTCGCGTCGAGACGATTGAGGCTCAGGTAGTGTGCGGCAATGGCCTGCGTCAGGTTGCTGGTGTGGGCATCGCTGAATTGCTTGCACATGGTGGCATTGGCCAGCAGTTCGGGTGCCGCAATCAACCAGCCGACGCGCAAGCCAGGCGACAAGATTTTGCTGAAACTGCCACAGTGCGCGAGCCACTCGCGACTGCCTTCAACCTGCTCACTCAGAGCCAGCAGACTGGGGGGTGGAGGGTTGCCAAAATACAGTTCGCCGTAGGGATCGTCCTCGACCACCACGGTTTGGGTGCGTACCGCCAGTTCGAGAATGCGCTTGCGTCGCGCCAGGCTGAGTGTGGCTCCACTCGGGTTGCCGAACGTGGGAATCAAATAGATCAACTTGGGCCGGTGCTCGGCAACGAGTTGCTCCAGTCGGTCTACATCCACCCCGTCGGCATCAATCGGGGCGCCAACAATGTGTGCGCCATACAGGCGGAAGCACTGGATGGTGGCCAAGAAGGTCGGTGCCTCAACAATCACTTTATCGCCGGGTGAAATGAGCGTCTTGCCGATCAGGTCCAACGCCTGCTGGCTGCCGGTGGTGACGATCAGCCCGTCAGGGTTGACAGCCACGTTGGCGGCATCGCCGGGACCACCCTTGCGGGCGTAGAAGGTGCTGATCGCGTCGCGCAACGGCTGATAACCCTCGGTCGCACCGTACTGAAGTACGGGACCAGGATTTTCGGCGAGTACTGCCGCGGCCGATTGGCGTATACCCTGCGCATCGAACAGGGTCGGGTCTGGGAAACCACCGGCAAAGCTGATGATGCCGGGTTTGCCGAGCAGCTTGAATAGCTCGCGAATGGCGGAGGTTTCGATGGCGTTCAGGCGCTCGGCGAATTGCATGGTGATCCTTCAGGAGTGGCGTTTGCCATATGCTTATATTATTGATCAGAGCAACGTCATCGGAGACCCCATGCTGCCAAATGCCATCGAAGGTTTTTTTGCCACGTTGAAGGCGCACAACGCCAGGCCAGAGAGCGAACTCGAATACAGCTCGGTGTTCGAACTACTGGTGTCCGTGTTGCTTTCAGCGCAGGCCACGGACGTAAGTGTGAACAAGGCCACACGTCGCCTTTTCCTGGCGGCCAATACACCGCAGAAGATGCTTGCACTTGGGCTCGACGGTCTGGAGGCCCACATCAAGACGATTGGTCTGTATCATGCCAAGGCACGGCACCTCATGCAGACCTGTGGGATTCTGCTGGAACAACATGGTGGCGCGGTACCGCGCAATCGGGAGGCGCTGCAAGCCCTGCCTGGGGTCGGTCGCAAGACCGCCAATGTGATTCTCAATGTCGCCTTCGGTGAGCCCACCATTGCGGTTGACACCCACGTCTTGCGGGTCGCCAATCGCAGCGGTCTGGCGCTAGGGGCAACGCCACTTGAAGTCGAACTGGGGCTGATGGAACGGGTGCCACAGACTTACCAGGTCGATGCCCATCACTGGTTGATCCTGCATGGTCGCTACGTCTGCCAGGCGCGAAGGCCTTTGTGCTGGCAGTGCAGTGTTAGCCACTTTTGTGAGTTTGAAGGCAAGACGCAAGGTCCGGGATCTGGCGCTGCAAGCTCCCGCGCACCGGGTCTCAAACAACGCCACCAACCCAAGGTTCAGACAAACTCTACAATGTAGCCCTATGTCGAACCCACCCCAAATCGACCTCATTGCCGAACGCGTCGAGCGCCTCTTGGTTCGCTACCACGAGCTTCAGCGTACCAACGTCCTGCTCAGCACACAGATTGAGGCGGTCACCCAGGAGCGCGACTCGCTCAAGTCGCGTCTGGGCGCGGCGCGCGCGCGCGTTGACGCGCTGCTTGAGCGTCTGCCCGAAGCAAAATCCACCGACAAGCAGCAAGGTCTGAAATGAAACAGCTCGAAGTTCAGATCATGGGTCAGAGCTACCTGCTGGGCTGTCCGGACGGGGGCGATCAACGTCTGCTGGAGGCAGTTGAACGCGTTGATGGCGCCATGTGCAAGATCCGTGATGGCGGCAAAATCAGGGCACGAGATCGCATTGCTGTCTTGGCTGCGCTCAACCTTGCGTTTGACCTCACCGATCACAGTGCCAATGTCCCGGCTTCGTTTGCAGCGCCCTCGGTACCCGTTGTCCAGGAAGCCAGCCTGCGCAACGACTCCTCGACCGAACAAGGCCAACTACTCAGCTCATTGCTGGAGCGCCTTGACGCAGCTCTTGGCGATGACGGGCGTCTGATTTGATGCTCCTCATCTGCGGCAGGAACTGCGCCTGAGCCTACAATCCATTCTGTCTGCGGTGCTTGTCGGGCTTTATATTTCCTTGAACCAATGCTCATAGAGCCAGGGCTTGGAACATCACTGCACAAGCGTGATCATCTCGCGTTAGATGAACCCAATGTCCAGTTGACCTTGCCCACCTGAACCCCGGTTCAGGATGCGGGTCCGGCAGCACTCGCAGACACCTACCCGCCACACACCCGCATGAACTTTGAACCCCTGTTGATCATCGAACTGGCCGCGTTGGGCCTGTGCACTGGCTTTCTGGCAGGTTTGCTGGGTATCGGTGGTGGCATGCTGATGGTGCCCTTCATCACCTTCATCCTTTCCAGTCGTGCAGTCGGCGATGACCTCGCAGTCAAGATGGCAATTGCCACGTCCATGGCGACCATCGTCTTTACCTCCATTTCGAGCGTGCGCGCTCACCACAAGCGTGGCGCCGTACGCTGGGACCTTGTTAAAGGCCTGGCGCCCGGCATTGTGATTGGCGGCGCAGTTGGCAGCCTTGGCGTGTTTGCGATTCTGAAAGGCAGCTCGCTCGCGCTGTTCTTTGCCCTGTTTGTCAGTTTTTCAGCGACACAGATGTTTCTTGACAAGAAACCCAAGCCAACACGGCAAGTTCCCGGCATCGCTGGTCTGACCGGCACTGGCAGTGTGATCGGCTTCCTCTCGGGGCTGGTCGGCGCAGGTGGCGGCTTCATCAGCGTCCCTTTCATGACCTGGTGCAATGTGGCGATTCACAACGCGATAGCAACCTCGGCTGCGCTCGGACTGCCGATTGCCATCGTCAATGTCGTTGGTTATGTGATCAGCGGCCAAACCCTGATGAATCTACCCGCTTATTCGTTCGGCTATATATGGCTGCCGGCGCTGGCCGTCATTGCCACTTGCAGCGTTCTGACGGCGCCACTTGGCGCACGGGTGGCACACCGCTTGCCGGTGAAACGGCTGAAGCGTGTATTCGCCTGCATCCTTTACGTTCTGGCAGCCTACATGCTCTACAAAGCTCTGGCTTGAGCAAATTGCCAGGCGCCCAACGCAAAAACAGGCCCGAAGGCCTGTTTTTTACATGTTTTCT
>CAYHDD010000027.1:6512-13102 GCA_964355195.1 uncultured Rhodoferax sp.
CCCTCGCACGCTTTCCAGGCGTGTGACTTAAACCGCTCATCCACCGCTCCAGCGGGCTGGATTCTACCTGAGGCAACCAGCGTTTCGCCTCCCGGCTCAGATGCTGTCCACAAAAAAGCCACCCGAAGGTGGCTTTCCTGAAAACATCAGAACGCGATCAGTTCAACGCAATCTTCTTGCCGTCCTTGTAGGTCGACAGGGTCGTCGACGGATTCTTCAATTCGCCATTCGGTTCGAAGGCGATATTGGCGGTCACGCCCTTGAAGTTGGTTTCGAGCAACTTGGCGGTGTAGACCTTCGGATCCGTCGAATTGGCGCGTTTCATGGCATCGACCAAGACAAAAGTCGCGTCATAGGTGAACGGACTGTAGATCTGGAACTGGCCAGGATATTTTTTGTCGTAGCGGGCTTTCCAGGCATTGCCACCAGGCATCTTGGCAACGGAAGCGCCACCTTCAGCACAGACCACACCGTCGAGGCTCTTGGCACCGGAGGCAATCTTGATGATTTCAGTGGTGCAGATGCCGTCGCCGCCGAAGAACTTCACTTTGGACAGGTTCAATTGGTCCATCTGACGCAACATGGCACCGGCCTGTGCGTCCATGCCGCCGTAGAAGATCGCGTCAGGGTTCTTCGACTTGATGGCCGTCAGAATGGCCATGAAATCGGTCGCTTTGTCGGTGGTGAACTGCTCGTCAACCACTTGCATGCCCTTGGAAACCGCGGTCTTCTTGAATACTTCAGCCACACCTTGACCGTAAGCGGTGCGGTCGTCAATGACGGCGACTTTCTTGAGCTTCATGGTGCCGGCTGCGTACACAGCCAGCGCAGCGCCCAGTGAGTTATCGTTGGCAATGATACGGTACGTGGTCTTGTAGCCAGGCTTGGTCAAATTCGGGTTGGTGGCCGCGCCGGTGACGTGGGGAATACCGCAGTCGTTGTAGATTTTCGACGCCGGAATGGTGGTACCTGAATTCAGGTGACCGACCACACCAGAGACTTTGGCGTCGCACAGCTTTTGAGCGACCGCTGTGCCTTGCTTGGGATCCGCAGCGTCGTCTTCGGCCATCAGCTCGAACTTGATCTTCTTGCCACCAATGACGATGTTCTGTCCGTTCAGGTCTTCAACTGCCATCAAGGAGCCGTTGGCGTTGTCCTTGCCGTAATGGGCCTGCCCACCGGACATCGGTGCGACGTGACCAATCTTGACGACTTGTACGTCTTGTGCCATCGCGGCACCGGCGACAACAGCAATGGCTGCTGCTGCGGTAATTTTCAATTTCATTTGCATAGACAACTCCAAAATTAATAGAAATGTGAACCGATTAGCTCCACACCCCACACGATACCGCAATTTTTGCCAAAATTTACTAGGGATGACACCAATCCGTCGCGAAAGTGGACGAACTTGATCTCACCAAGTTGCGCGCAAGACGCTCAATTTCGCGCCGGGGCAGCGTCGTTGTCAGCGCTGAACTCCTGACGGAGACGCTGCTTCAAAATTTCGAACTTTGGCGCCAGAACGTCACGTGCAGCGTCATTGGGTTCGTCACTCAACAGTTGCGTCAAGAGTTCGTCGATCCGTTGCAGGATCGGCTGTTCTGGGGTCACTAGCACTGGCTGTGGCACGACCGCCACGCGGTACTGCGTGAGTACCGACGCCTCAACGACTTCGGTCAGAGTGGGAATAATGCGACGGTTGACTGGGGGCGAATGCATCACTGCGAGTTCCTGAGTGTCAAGTCGTGTCTGGTTATGGCATAGCCGCGACCGGAGTAATGTTTCCATCGGACTCTGGCCCGTTTGCGTTCGTCCTCGTCTGCCCCGACCAGTTCGATCACGCGCTGAAACTTCTCAAACCCCTCTGGAACCAATGGACCCAGGTTGAGCAGCACCTCATGGTGAGGTGTCCGTGAGAGGGTTGAAGTCAACAGCACGGGTGAGGCAGCGACCAGTGCCGCATCGCCATCAAGATCACAGTGCGGCACGAAATCAGTGGCTGAAAAAGTCCAGAGCGCGGCGTCCAACTCCTTCAGTGTGGCGGAGTCACCCGTGACAAGCACTTTCGCGCCGCTGCCGAGTGCTTTGCGCAGCAGGCGACAGGCGTACGCCACGCGCTCGGTCGCATTGAAGTGAAAGGCAATTTCTGTCACAGGCGGCTTTGCCACTACGGCTTTGCAGAATCGAGCAGGTATTGCATCAGCAGGGCCACAGGACGCCCGGTGGCACCCTTGCTGACGCCACTTTTCCACGCCGTGCCTGCAATATCAAGGTGCGCCCACGCAAACTTCGTGGCAAAGCGCTGCAAGAACTTGGCTGCGGTGATAGCGCCTCCGGCGCGACCAGAAACGTTCGCAACATCAGCGAAATTGGTCTTTAAACCCTCCGCATAATCCTCATCCAGCGGCATGCGCCAGCACAGGTCCAGGCTTGTCTCGCCAGCCGCCTGCAAAGCGCTGGCCAGGGTGTCGTCCGTCGCGAACAGGCCGCTGCGCACGCCTCCGAGTGCAATCATGCAAGCGCCTGTCAAGGTCGCGATATCGACCACGGCGCTGGGTTTGAAGCGCTCGGCGTAGCTGAGGGCGTCACACAACACCAAGCGCCCCTCGGCGTCGGTATTGAGAATTTCGATGGTCTGCCCGCTCATGCTCGTGACCACGTCACCCGGTTTGATGGCGCGCCCGTCCGGCAGGTTCTCGCAGGCGGGAATCAGACCGACCACACTAAGTTCTGGCTGCAATTCTGCCAGCGCTTGAAAGACGCCCAGCACGCTGGCTGCGCCAGACATATCGAACTTCATCTCGTCCATCTCTGGCGCCGGTTTGAGAGAAATGCCGCCGCTGTCAAAGGTGATGCCCTTGCCAATCAGGACGATGGGCGCCTGTTTTCTTGCGGTCTTTTCGTAACGCAACACGATGAATCGCAACGGTTCCTGAGATCCTTGCGCCACCGCCATAAACGATCCCATGGCAAGCTTGGCAACCTCTTTCGGCCCCAACACCTGGCAACTGATATTGGGCAACTTGGCCAGCGCCCTGGCTGCCCCCGCGACCAGGGTAGGCGTTGCGTGGTTGGCCGGTCGATTGGCCCATTCCTTGGCGAATTCAACGCCCTTCACAGTGGCCATCGCCTGCGCAAACACGGTCTTCAACGCCGCCGTTCCGGGCACGCCAATGCCCACACGCTGAATCGTCCTGGGTTCGGGTTTCGACTTTGTGGCGGTGTACACATAGCTGGCCTCCGCTACAGCCAGCACGGCAGATCGCAACTCACTGGCCTGCGGTAACGCTGAGAAACAGATCAAAACCTTCTTTAGCTTGTTGTGTTTGGCCGCCGCCACTGCGGCAACGACTCCCTGGCGCACGTCTTTGGCCGCGCCCTGCCCTATGCCGGCCAACACCAGGCGACTGCATGCCAGCCCGGTGGGACGATAGACGGACAAGACCTTGCCGGCCTTGCTCTCAAGATCACCAGACTTCAGAGTTTGCGCCACGAGTGCCGACAAGCTATCTTGCGCTGGTTTGAAAGAGTCTGCCACCAGGACGACCAGGGCGTCACATTTTTCACCGGCAACACCGGCCAGATCAAGCGTCTTGAGTTCAAAGTTCATAATCCACCTTTTCATTGATTCGGTATCCAGCTGACACACTTCACCTCCAGTCAAGCAGTTCAGCCGGGCTCTTGTGTATGTTATTCCATTCCTCCATCCGTCAGGAACTGGCGCGAACCTTTGGCGCCACGCTTGTGATTCTGGTCACGGTCGTCATGACCATGACACTCATCCGCACTCTGGGTCAGGCTTCGCGTGGCAGCTTCAACCCCTCAGATGTCACGTTGGTGATGGGCTATACGGTACTTGCCTATATGCCGACCATTTTGACCATGAGTTTGTTTATTTCCATCTTTGCAAGCTTGTCGCGCATGTACCGTGACAGCGAGATGGTGATATGGTTTGGCAGCGGAAGGGGCCTGGCGTCTTTGCTACAACCCCTGTTTCGTTTTGCCTGGCCGGTCCTTCTGGTGATCATGGCACTCGCCGTGCTTGTGCTGCCGTGGTCCAATCAAAGGATAGAGATCTTGAAGGACCAGTACGAAAAGCGCGGCGACATCGAACGTGTCGAACCAGGTCATTTTCAGGAATCCGCCGGCGGCAAGCGAGTCTTCTTCGTTGAAAAGAATGCCGACGGCAAGGAATCCGGTTCGAACGTGTTTATCGCCACGACCGAGGCCGGCAAGGAATCCATCACGTCGGCCCGGCGCGGGCTCATCCAACACATTGAGAAGGACCGTGTGCTTGTGCTCAGCAATGGGCAGCGCCTGGAGAATGTGATTGGCAAGACGGAGTTCAAAATCAGCGAATTTGAGGAATACGGCACCAAGATTGACAGCGATGTGCTGGCCATAGCCGACAGTGTGCCGGTGAATACGCGTCCAACACATGAATTGCTTAAAGACCTTTCGTTGCCCAATCTGGCCGAGCTTTCATGGCGCATTGGCCTGTTTCTGGCGGCCGTCAACTTCGTCATCATCGGCACCGCAGTTTCCAGTGCCAACCCCCGCGTTGGCCGCAGCGCCAATATGGTGTTTTCGTTATTTGCGTTTGTGCTCTACAACAATTTGCTGAACCTGGGGCAAAACTGGATCGCCTCCGGCAAGTTCACTTTTATCGCTTATGTGCTGGTGCTGCACGGCACCGTCCTGTTCATGGGAGTGTTCTGGATAGCCAAATGTCATAACAACTGGAACTCGCGCACCTTGGCGATGCTGCGTCGTTCCAAACCCAGCGCCATCGCGTCATGAAGACCATTCGACGTCTGATTTACGGCGAAGTGCTATCGGCCGTTGGCTTCGTCACCCTGTGCTTTCTTGCATTGTTCTTCTTCTTTGATTTTGTGGAGGAAATCCAGTCGATTGGCCGCCATGGTGCCCAGCAGTATCAGTTGGTCCATGCGCTGAGCTATGTCGCGCTGATGATTCCGAGCCACTTGTATGAACTGTTGCCGATTGCTGTTCTGATTGGCACCATTTTCGTCATGGCGCGTCTGGCCAAGAGCTCGGAATACACCATTCTGCGAACCAGCGGGCTAGGCCCGTGGCGCGCCCTGAAGACGCTTCTACTCCTCGGTCTGGGCTATGTCGTTTTGACCTTTGCCATTGGTGACTACCTTGCTCCCCTGGCCGACCGCAACGCGCAGCTGCTCAAGGCGCGCTACCAGGGGCGCATCACGGTCGGGCATACCGGCGCCTGGTTGAAAGAAAGACAGGCCTACTCGCAGTTTGCCGTCAATGTGGCGTCGCTGGAGTCTGACGGCAGCATGCGCGGATTGCGCATCTTTGAGTTCGATAACCGGGGTTTCTTGATGTCTGTCTTGCAAGCTGACTCCGCGACCCATGGCAGCGGGGACGCCTGGAGCCTGAAACATGTCGTGCGCACGGAGTTTCCGGCACGCGATACCGACACAGCGCACATTGATCGGGCACAGATCGAGAGCTTCCGATGGCCGAACCAGATCAGTGCCGAAATGGTGTCCGCCGCGCTGCTCAAGCCCGAGCGCATGAGCACCATCGACCTGTTCCAGTACATTCGCCATCTCGACCTCAACGGACAGAGCGCGCAGCGCTATCAAATCGAGTTCTGGAAAAAGGTCTTCTATCCTTTGAGCTGTTTGGTGATGGTGGTATTGGCGCTGCCTTTTGCCTATTTGCACTTCCGATCCAGCGGTATTACCGGCTACGTCTTCGGCGGCGTCATGGCGGGCATCAGCTTCTTCTTGCTGAACAATGTCTTTGGCTACATCGGCAATATGCAAAGCTGGCAACCCTGGTTGACGGCTGCGCTACCGGGAATGATCTACTCGCTGTTGTCGCTGACGGCATTTGGCTGGCTGGTATTCAAACGATGAGCAACATTCTTCTTCATGCAAGCCCGGTTGCCGCGCTGCCCGCAGGGCAACGCGCAAGCATTCTGTTGGCACATGGTTCACGCGACCCTCTGTGGCGTCGCCCTGTCGAGGCCGTGGCGACGCGCATGAGCGAGCTGGCGCCGGCTCTGCACGTGCGCTGCGCCTACCTGGAGTCGTGCGCCCCCGACCTGCCCTCTTGTGCAGCTGAGCTTGTCGCCCTGGGTGTGAAGTCGATCACCGTGGCACCTCTGTTTTTCGGCTTGGGCAAACATCTTCGCGAGGATTTGCCGCGCCTGCTGACGGCTTTACGGAGTGCCCATTCAGGGGTCGACTTCGACCTTAAAAAGTCGATTGGCGAGGAAGCTGCGTTGATCGAGCTGATGGCACAACTTGCCGTATCGTGAGGATTTTTGATCCTTCAACTATGCTGCTGAGGCATAATAAATTTCATTGATAGGTGAAATTTGGCATGAATCTGCATCAATTCCGTTTCGTTCAAGAAGCCGTCAGACGGAATCTCAATCTGACAGAAGCCGCCAAGGCTTTGCACACATCGCAGCCTGGGGTTTCCAAGGCCATCATTGAACTCGAAGAAGAACTGGGCATAGAGATCTTTGCGCGCCACGGCAAGCGCCTCAGACGCATTACGGAACCGGGTCAGCAGGTCATCAAAAGCATTGAGTTGAT
>CAYHDD010000028.1:0-12856 GCA_964355195.1 uncultured Rhodoferax sp.
CGTCTCCATGCGGACGCGCCGCGGATTCAAGGCCATGCTGGTATGGGACGCGCAGGCGGGCAAGGTGAACTTCGAATTTGCACCCTCCAAATTTCCGCCACGCAAACCTGCTGCAAAGACCTTTGCCGCCCAAAAACCCGCTGCCGCCGGTCCAGCGGTGAAGCGCGTCGTGGCCAAGAAGGTGGTTCCAAAAAGAGTCGCTGCGAAGAAGGCCTCCACCACAGCGGACTCGAAGCTTGCCAAGCACAAAGTGGCTCGCAAGACCAGCGTCGGCACGGGTCTGCAACCGAGTGCCGTGCTGGCGGCGGTCATCGGGGGTGAAGCGGTGGCGCGCCCGCAGGTCATCAAGAAATTGTGGGATTACATCAAGGCCAACAACTTGCAAGACGCCGCCAACAAGCGCGCCATCAATGCCGACACCAAACTGTTGGCTGTCTTTGGTAAGCCACAGATCACGATGTTTGAGCTCGCTGGCATTGTGGGCAAGCATTTGACATAATCAGGTTTCATTCTGGAGGGGCGCATGAAACCTGTGACGAGTATGGAATTCAACCTCTACAGCCCTGAGATTCAGGCCGACGCCCTGATACCGAAGAGCTTCGAATTCGACGGCTTTGGCTGCAGTGGCGACAACAGATCGCCGGCCCTCAGTTGGAGCGGTGCCCCTGAGGGGACGCAGGCCTTTGCCGTCACGGTCTACGACCCGGATGCGCCCACTGGGTCGGGGTGGTGGCACTGGATGGTGATCAATATCCCGGCCAGCGTGACCGAACTGGCGTCCAACGCTGGGGCCGTCGGTGGTGCCAACCTGCCCGCCGGTGCGAGTCAGGCGCGCATCGACTACGGTGTCGCCGGCTGGGGCGGTGTTTGTCCATCGCCCGGGGATGCACCACACCGCTACATCTTCACGGTCTACGCTTTGAAAGATCGGATTGAAGTGCCCGCTGACGCCACCGCAGCGTTGACCGGCTTCATGATTCATGCCAACAGCCTGGGTCACGCGAGTTTCACCGCGCGCTACGGCAGGCCCAAGATCGGCTGAGGGCGGGCTCCTCGGGGCAGCGAGGGCACAAAGTGCCGAGCGTGGGAGCTTAGTCGGGGTCAACTATCTGGCCATCGATGTAATACCAGCGTCCGTCATCGCGCGTGAAGCGGCTAATCTCGTGCAAGCGATGTCCACGTCCGTCGCTGCGGTACCGCGCCACAAATTCGACCACGCCGGCATCACCGGCGAGTTCAGTCTGGCGCACTTCCAGGCCCAACCACTTGAGTGGTGTGAGGTCCAGTTCACCAGGTGCGCTGGAGGGGTGCCAAGTGGCCAACAGATAGTCGTTCAGCGCTAGCACATAGGCGCTGTAGCGCGAGCGCATCAGTGCTTCAGGCGTCGGTGCGTGAAGGCCTTGAGAGATTCCCGCATGCCAGGGCGCGCAGCAACTGCCATAGATTTGGCCGCTGTCGCACGGACAGGGCTTGTGCCTCGGCAGTCTTGGCATAGATTCAGCGCCTCGCACCCGATCCCGAAAATCCACTGTGTCGCCCCTGATGACTTACGGACAAGATCTCAGGGCGTCAGGCGCAAGGTCTTCGCGATCGCCCTCATGGCCTCGGGGCTGTCCCATTCCTGCGCGCCGTAGTACTTGTCCAGAACCCGCCCCTGCGCGTCAATCAGGAGCGTCAGCGGCAGGTGGCCCGCGCCAAGCATGGTTTCCATTTCCAACTGGCGATCAATGAAGTGATTGAAGCCTGTTTTGGCCTGCCGCACAAACGCTTTGGCGGCATTGGGATAGTCGTCGGTAGAAATGCCGATCATCGTCACTTGCTTGCCAAGCTTGGAGCGGGCGAGCCGGGTCAGTGAACCCATTTCCTGTCGGCATGGGCCGCACCAACTGGCCCAGACATTGATGATCATGGGCCTGCCACGAAATTCTGACAGCTTGCGCTGGGGGCCGTCCAGACCTTGCATGGTGGCTTCGCGCAAGGTGCCGCCGATCGGAACTTCAACCGGGGTCTTCGCCGCAGCGGCAGACGAGGCGACGACACAGCAGAACAGCAGCAAGGACAAGATCGATTTCATCGCTGGAAGTTTAGCAGTCGTCTCTGGAACAGGGTCGGGCGGTGCGCCTGTCCAGAGGCGCTGCACGGTGCTCTCCCCAATCAGGTTGACTATCGCTCAATTGCCCGCGCGCGCTCTCTCGTACAAAGGCATCACCTTCGGCAGATTCCTCTCAATCTCGGAAATTCGAGTCTTCCCTGAGGGGTGGGTCGACAGCCACTGCGGGGGCGCGCCCTTGCTGGAGGCACTCATCTTCTGCCACAAGCTGACGCCGCTGCGCGGGTCGTAGCCAGCGCGGGCAGCGAGCTCCATGCCAACCAGATCAGCTTCGGATTCATCCTCGCGGCTGAACTCGAGTGTCAGTAAATTGGCGCCGCCGCGTGCCACCATGTCGGTCAAGTGGGGGTCAACGCCGAAGATGCCGGCGACCACCGCACCACCGAGCCGGGCAATGCCCTGCGTTGCCGTGTTCTTTGCAATGCGCTCGCGCGCGTGTTCGCGCAGCGCGTGGGCGATTTCGTGGCCCATCACCATCGCCACCTCGTCGTCGGAGAGCTTGAGTTGTTCCAGAATGCCGGTGTAGAAAGCGATCTTGCCGCCCGGCATGCAAAAGGCATTGATTTGCGGACTACCAAACAAATTGACTTCCCAGCGCCAGTCGCGCGCGCGCGGATTCCAGGCCGCGGCAAGCGGGATGATGCGCTGCGCGATGGCGCGAAGGCGCTTCAGCTGGGGGTGGTTCGCTGGCGCCAGCGCGTTCTTGGCCCCAGCCTGCTGCACCATCTGCGCGTATTGCTGACCGGCGGAGCGCTCCAGGCCTTCGGCGGGCACCAACTTGGTCATGGCCGAGTTGGCGCCCACATCAACCCCCTCACGCGCCATGGCAGGGCCAATTGCCATGGCAGACAGTGCAACGCTGCTTGCCAGCACGAAGTGGCTCAACCCGACGCGCATACGGTGCACGGGAGCGACTAGGCTGGGATCAAGAGGCAGGTGGTAGAGCATGGAGCGGGCCGCGTATTATTCACTGAGCAGGCAAGTTGCTTGCGATGTCGGGTAATTCAAGCCGGGATTTCATTTACTCAACTTTACAGCGGCTTCAATCCCTTGGTTTGCCGCTCACATAGCAGCCTGTCGGGCTTTACACGTGGGTGCGCCGGGGGTCAGTTCGGATGCAGGGCAAGGCGCGCCGACGACGCTTGGGTGAGCCCCAAGCAAGGAGGCGCAACGCCGCGATGCGCCGAACTCACCCCCGGCCCGAAGGGTTGAAGCCAAACGGAGCGTCTGCCGCGTTGCCGCGCTTGGCAATGGGCTCGCCATTGTCTGCGCGCTGCGCCTTGCATCCATCCCCGTTTGACTCCAACGCATCCCGCGTGTAAAGCCCGACAGGCTGCTAGACTGCCGCCATGAGCCAACACTTGCTGATGATTGAAGACGACGCCCGCTTGGCGCAAATGGTGGGCGAGTACCTGGGGCAATCCGGCTTTGTGCTGGCCCATGCGGGTGATGCACAGAGCGGCTTGCTGGCGCTTCAAGCCAGCCCGCCGGACCTGGTGATCCTGGACCTGATGCTGCCCGACATGGACGGGCTGGAGGTTTGTCGGCGCATTCGTTCCATGCCCGGGGCTTTGGCGCAGACCCCGGTGTTGATGTTGACCGCCAAGGGGGATCCCATGGACCGCATCATTGGTCTGGAAATTGGTGCCGACGACTATCTGCCCAAACCGTTTGAGCCGCGCGAACTGCTGGCCCGCATCCGTGCGGTCCTGCGACGTCGCAGTCAAGGCGTGCCCCTGGTCAACAGGCAGTTGCGTTTTGGGACGCTGGAAATTGACCGAGACGCCCGCATTGTCAGTGTTGCGGGCCAAGCCTGCGATTTGACCTCTTATCAATTTGACCTGTTGGTGACGTTGGCAGAGCGCGCCGGGCGCGTGCTGACGCGGGAACAAATCATGGAGGCGGTGCGCGGCCGCGAACTCGACGCGTTTGACCGATCCATCGATGTCCATATGGGGCGCATTCGTGCCGCCATTGAGCTCGATGCCAAGGACCCAAAGCGTATCTTGACCGTGCGTGGCGTGGGCTACGTCTTTGCCCGTCAACAAGACTGAGAACGTCGCCGCCACGTTTGCTGACAGGTTCCCCCCATGTTCTTCAGAAAACTGTACGCGCGAATCTGGCTGGCGGTCGTGCTGACCGTGGCGGTGCTGACATTTATGGTTGGGTGGGCCTGGCGTCTCACCGCCGAGCCGCCGCTACGCAACGTCGTTATTCGCGATGAGGCCGGGCAAATCATTGGCAACGGTCAAGCGCGGCGCCGACGCCCGCCTGGTGCTGGCGTGGAAGCGCGTCCTGCGGGTGAACCAGAGGCACAAGCACCGTCCTTTGGCTTGCAGGGCGAGGCTGGATACGGCCCCGAATATGTGGTTCTGATGCGTGATGGTCGAATTGTCTATATGCAGTTGCCACGCGCGCCGCGCTCGTCCTGGACTCGAGCCCCCTACGGATTTTTCTGGACGCTGGCCCTGGTGGCGATTGCCGTGGCCTTGGCCACTTACCCGATTGTTCGCAAACTCACGCGTCGCCTGGAAGTGTTACAGAACGGTGTCGAGAAATGGGGGGCCGGTGAGCTCTCCGTTCGGGTGTCGGAGGCCGGTCAGGACGAGGTTGCCTTTTTGGCTGAGCGCTTTAACCATGCTGCTGAGCGTATCGAGAATTTGGTGAAGTCACATGAGTCCTTGCTGGCCTCGCAAAGATCACTGCTTGCCAACGCTTCGCACGAGCTCAGATCACCCTTGACCCGAATCCGGATGAGCCTGGAATTGATGGGATCTTCTTCCTCTGTCAGCGCCCGAAACGAAATCGCGCGCAACATTGGGGAGCTTGACCAGCTGATTGAGGAGATTCTGCTGGCCAGTCGCCTGGACGCCCGTGAAGCGGATCTCGGCACCATTGAATCGGTTGATCTGATCGGTCTGGCAGCCGAAGAATGCGCCCGCGCGGGCGCCGCGTTGGAACTTCCGACAGAGACTGGTTCGGAACAGCCCTCGAGCTGGGTGGTGCCGGGTGTGGCCAAGCTGTTACGTCGAGCGGTTCGCAACTTGTTGGAGAATGCTCGCCGCCATGCGGCTGGCGATATCACGCTGGGCCTGAGCAGGACCGACAAGCAGTTTGTGATTCGTGTCTGTGACCGCGGGCCCGGCGTGCCGGTGGAACTGCGCGAGCGCATCTTCGAGCCCTTTTATCGCTTGCCCGGTGCCACCGAGCGTGATGGCGGTGTCGGTTTGGGCTTGGCGCTCGTCAAGTCGATCACCCTGCGTCACGGCGGCAGTATCGTGTGTGAAGATCGTCCCGGA
Organism: uncultured Rhodoferax sp.; assembly: GCA_964355195.1. GTDB lineage: Bacteria > Pseudomonadota > Gammaproteobacteria > Burkholderiales > Burkholderiaceae_C > Rhodoferax. The sequence continues at coordinate 5,410 of CAYHDD010000028.1, forward strand.
GGGGGCGTCTGCTTCTGTGTTCATCTGCCAATCGAACAAACGAGCGCAGCGTAGATCTCTCGTAGTGTGGTGTTTTTGTGTAAAAACCCTGCAATATCCCCCAAATGGGGGATAGCCTGACCGAACGATGACCGTTAAAGTTCATCCAGTTGCTGTCACGCGTAACAATTGCAGGCATATAAAAGAGTCAGACCGGAGCCAACGAGCCCGACTACAAGAGATTCCAACGAGTTCCCTTCGGGGAACTTTTACAAAGTCACCTTCGGGTGACTTTTTTTTCGGTGCGGCCTTCCCTCAGACCGCCGGCCTGCTGGAGTACGCTGGCAGTGCTGATGTCGGTCAGGCAGCGCGTATGTCCGAGCGGGCAAACGCGCTCGAAGCAGGGCGCGCAGTCCAGGGCTGGATGGTAGTCGGGGTCATTGCGAAGCCACAATACGCTGGCCTGGACGTTCAATGGAGGTGTGTGCTCTGGGCTGCTGGAGCCGAAGATCGCTACCTGACGGATGCCAAAGGCCGCAGCCACGTGCATCAGACCCGAATCGTTGCTGATCATGACCTCTGCGCCGGCGATCAGGCTCAAGGCCTGCGCCAGTGAGGTCTTTCCAGCCAGATTGAGACAGTGTCCCGGCTTGGCGGCATTGACCGATGCTGCGATTTCATCGCACAGTGCAAATTCCTTTGCCGAACCGAGCAAGACAACGGTCAGCCGCGATGCGCGTGCCAGTTCAGCAAAACGAGCGGGGGGCCAGCGCTTGGCTGGGCCGTATTCGGCGCCGGGTGCAAACACGCAATAGGCGCCACGCCGCAAGCCCATCGAGTCGAGGACCGACTGGATGCAGTCCTGATCAAGTTCGAGCCGGGGTCGGTCATCGGCCAGGTCGGTGTCACCGCTGAGCGCCGAGTAATAGGCGACCATTGGCGGACGTTTGCCCTTGGATGGGTTCTTGAGCCTGTGTGTCAGCAGGCCAACGCGTGCCTCACCCAGGTAACCCACGCGTTTGGGGATGCTGGCAAGAAAGGGAAGCAAGGCGCTCTTCAGGGAGTTCGGACAGACGTAGGCCGTTTGAAAGCGCCCCGCCAATCCTCGGGCCAGTCGCTGTCGGTCTCGAAATTGCAGCCTGCCGTGTGCAAACGCAAATTCGATGACCTCGGCTACGTGGGGCATCAGGCGGTAGATCGGTGCCACCCAGGGCAGGGCGCCCACGGTGAGGCGCTCTCCGCGCTGCGCAAGGCGGCTAAGCAGCGGCTCAGTCATCACTGCATCACCGATCCACTGCGGCGCGATGATGAGGCTGTCAGTGATGAGCGTCGAAATGTTCGCCATTCTTTAGCTTGTAGACGCTGCCGCAGTAGGGGCACTTGGCCGCACCGCTGTGGGCCACATCAAGGTAGACCTTGGGGTGACTGTTCCAGAGCTTCATCTCGGCCAAAGGACTAGGGCAATGCAGCCCGCCCTGGTGGTTAAGGTCTTTGGCAAGGATTTCGATGGTAGATGAATGCATGGGGTCTCCCTATATTTTCGTCAGCCAATGCTGGTACTTGGGGTTGCGGCCATTGACGATGTCAAAGAACGCACTTTGAACTTTTTCGGTGATCGGGCCACGCGATCCGCAGCCCAGCTCGATCCGATCAAGCTCCCGAATCGGTGTGACCTCAGCCGCTGTGCCGGTGAAAAAAGCTTCGTCGCTGATGTAAACCTCGTCGCGCGTGATGCGCTTTTGCACCACATCGAGCCCCAGATCCTTGCAGATGTGAAACACCGTGTTGCGCGTTATGCCGTTCAGTGCACCGGCCGACAGATCGGGTGTGTAGACGACGCCATCTTTGACGACGAACAGGTTTTCGCCGGCGCCTTCGGAGACAAAGCCATTGGCGTCCAGCAGCATGGCTTCGTCGTAGCCCTCGTCGGTGACCTCCATGTTGGCCAGAATCGAATTTGTGTAGTTGCTCACTGCCTTGGCCTGGGTCATCGTGATGTTGACATGGTGACGCGTGTAGCTGGAAATCTTGACGCGGATGCCGCGGCGCATGCCTTCCTCACCCAGATAGGCGCCCCAGGGCCAGGCCGCCACCATCATGTGAATCGTATTGCCCCTGGGTGAGACGCCGAGCTTCTTGTCGCCAATCCAGGTCAGCGGACGCAGGTAGCAGGACTCAAGCTTGTTTTCACGCACCACCGCCAGTTGCGCCTGATTGACCTCGTCTTTGCTGAAGGGCAGCGTCATGCGCAAGATCTTGGCGCTGTTGAAGAGGCGGTTGGTATGTTCTTCGAGCCTGAAAATCGCCGTCCCGTGGATGGTGTTGTAGGCGCGTACGCCCTCGAAAGCGCCGCAGCCGTAGTGCAGTGTGTGGGTCAGGACATGGATCTTGGCATCGCGCCAGTCCACCATCTGGCCGTCCATCCAGATTTTTCCGTCGCGATCAGACATGGAGGGAGGAAGTGGGCTCATGGGTTTTTCCTTGTGAATTTGTGCCTGCGGTAGCGTTTGATTTTACGAGGCTTGGGGCATGCCGGACCAAGTCAACACAGATTCGTCTTGCGATGGCCGGAACAACTGCCATTTTTTGAGTTTGCCATTCTGAAATTCACAAGTGACGTGCGACGTCGTGCCATCCGTCCAGCGAAATAGTTCGGGCTGAGCAGCCTCGTCACTTTGACGCTGTCCGAGCGAGCGGGTCAGGGCAATCACGTGCAGCAGGGTGACACCCGGTCTGAGCTTGGCATTGAGCATGACGGCACTGTCGACGTAACCTACTGGTCGAGTGGCGGCGCGTTTGAGCACCTGCATCATGCGCGTGAAATGCAGGAGCATCCACATCAGCAGCAAGCCGCTGCTGATGGCGACACCGGGCCAACCGTAAGACCGGTAGGCGAGCACAACCAGCAGCACTGCCGCCAGCGGGTAGATCACTTTCTGAACTTGCATGCACTGATTTTGACCGAGTTGGCGGCCAAGCCTTCTAGGTCCTTGTCGGCCAGAGCAGCGTGACCGCAAGCCCCCCCAGCGCCGTTGATCGGCCGACGTGCAGGGTCGCGCCGTAGACATGGGCGATCCTCTTCATGATCGACCAGCCCAGGCCGCTGCCCGTTTGCGCAGTGCCCAGCACGCGGAAGAAGCGTTCGCCCAGGCGTGCCAGTTCGGGTTCGGTCATGCCCGGGCCGCTATCTTCGACACACACCATGACTTGCTGCCCCTGCGCCCGTACCAGGACCTGAATGCTTGCACCGTCCGGGCAGTAGCGCATGGCGTTGTCGATCAGGTTGCGCAGCATCACACCGATCAGAATGTCGTCGCCCGTCACGATGCATCCATCATCAGCGATCAGCTCGATCGTTTGTTGCCGAGCCAGGGCCGTTGTGGCCATGTCGGCGCCCACCCGACGCGCCGCTTGAGTCAGATCGACTGGCGATAGTGCCGCCGTTGACGCGGTTTCCAACCGTGCCAGCGTCAACAACTGCTCCACCAGGCGCGTCGCGCGGTCACAACCTGCCAGCGTGGACTGCAAGGCGTGCTCGCGCTGCGTGGCGTCGTCACCGGCTCCGAGCGCCACCTGCGCCTGGGCACGAATACCGGCAATCGGTGTGCGCAGCTCATGGGCCGCGTCGGCGGTGAAGCGTCGCTCGAAAGCCAACATCACGCCAACACGCTCCAACAAGTCGTTGAGCGCCTGCACCATCGGTTTCATTTCGGTCGGCAGGTGATCGACCGACAGTGGCTCCAGCGCTTGTGGCTGCCGGTGACCCAACAAGAGACTGAGTTGGCGCAACGGCGCCAATCCCCTGCGCACGACCCACCAGCCCAACAGAGTCAGCAGGGGCAAGGCCAATGCCAATGGCGCCAAGACACCTTGCAGGACGGCCAGCAGAATGGAATCGCGCGATTCCAGCATTTCGCCGACAAAGACCTGCACATCGTTTTCAGCGCCCAGCGCGGTGAAAATACGCCACTGCTTGCCGTCACCCAGACGTTCGGTGGAAAAACCAAGGCCATGGGCAGACAGGGGCGTCGTGCCTGCGTTGGCCGAGCGCAGCACCAGTTGTCCTTCATGAAATACCTGGAACATCACCCGAGGTGCGTACTTGTGCAACACCGGTGTGTCATCGATGCTTTCGGGATGCTTGTCTGCGGCTTGCTGAATGACCAACAGGGCGGCCGCCTGTGCCAGGTGGCCATCCAGCAGCTCATCGAGCTCGTGTCCGACATCAATCCAGGTCAGCAGCAAGGTGCCGAGCCAGACTGCTGTCAACAGGCCCAGCAGGGGTGCCAGCAGTCGCGCCTGCAAGGACTGCAAACGCTTGCCCGGCTTCATGTGGGCTCCTGGGCACGTGCCACGGTGTAGCCAATGCCGCGAACGGTCTGGATCAGCCCTGGCTCCAATTTGCGGCGCAGGTGGTGAATGTGCACCTCGATCGTGTTGCTGTCGACCTCGCAGCCCCAACTGTAGAGTTTTTGCTCAATCTGCTCGCGCGACAGGACGCGGCCCGCGCTGAGCATCAGCGTGTGCAACAAATCAAACTCGCGCGTTGACAAAACCACCGCTTCGCCATTCAGGCTCACGTGCCGGGAGCCGGGGTTGAGTGCTACGGCACCGCAGCGCAGGATGTCCTCAATTTGCCCATGGGAGCGGCGCACCAGCGAACGCAGGCGCGCGCCCAGCTCATGCAGGTCAACCGGCTTGATCACGTAATCGTCAGCCCCCAGGTCGAGTCCGCGAATGCGTTCGGGTACCGCGTCGCGCGCGGTCAGCACCAGCACCGGCGTACTGATCCTGCGCGCACGCAGCGACTGGAGAACGTCCATGCCGTCTTTGAGCGGCAGGCCCAGGTCGAGTACGGCAGCGGCGTAGTCGCCCGCTGCCAATTCGCGCTCGGCGGCGTTGCCATCACGTACCCAGTCGACCTGAAAGCCGAGCTGGCGCAGGCCATTGCGCAGGCCGTCGCCCAACATGTAATCGTCTTCAGCGAGCAGGATGCGCATTAATACATCTCCAGGATACGTCTGGCTTCCATCAAGCCTACAGAGCCCAACGTTGTCGGAGTTTACTGACTGGGCCTTGACTCTACGCCAGGCGCGGGTTTACTTGGGGATCTTGATGTCACGTTCGTTGAAGCTGCCCTGCGCCGCTTTGGGGTGACAGGCTGCGCAATTGGAGGGGCTTCCGACGCCGGGGCGCTTCCAGACCTCGACCGCAACTTCTCCGGCGCGGTGCTTGCGCAAAAACCACTCCGACTTTGAGATACGGTCTTGTTCTGGTGCCGGGTCAACTCGCTTATAGGTACCAGCCCTGGCCTTCAGCCAGTCGCCGATCTCACGTGTGCTGGCGTCGTCCAGCGAGGCGTCTGCACCGTAATGCTTGCTCAGCGTGGCCATGACCCTTTGCCATGAGGCGGCCGGCAGCATCCCCGCAGGGTAGGCGATGTGGCAGCCCGTGCATTCCTGCTCGTACTTGGTTGGCGGCGTCGGTCGAGCGTTCGGGGTTTGCGCATGGGATGCGGTGCCCGCTGCGGCCAGCAGGCAGGCGAGAGCTGCTTGTTTGAAGAGGAAGTGTGACATCTTGGTGGGCGCAAAGTTGACGGGTTTTAGCGTTTCAGGCTCAGCAGCCAGGCCAGCACATCGGCCTTTTCGCTGGCGGTGCACTCGCGCGCCATCACGTCGTTGCAGTTGCGACGAAACCACTTTTCGGTTTTGGCTGCATCGGTAAACCGATCCGCGCTGAAGGCCGGCGCCAGCGGCGCAATCGGTTTGGCGGTGCTGGCGTGCTTGCCTTCGGCGGTCGGCGTGGCGCCATGGCAGGAAGCGCAGCTCAAGTCCTTGCCATGCTTGCTGTTGAACAGCTGTTGCCCGCGCGCTGCCTGCGCTGGTGCACCGGCCTGCGCTGTGTAGGCGGCTAATTGTTCGGCGGCGGTAATGGCTTGGGCGGATGAGCCAAGCAGCGCGCTCAGCAGGACGCACAGCGCGGGTATGAGGTGAAAGCGTTTCATCGTGACTCCAGTAAGGAGCTCAACGATAGCTACAGCGCCTTAAGCCTGGCTTAAAGCAGCACACTCACTCCAGGCCACGCACCACCTCGATGGCTTGTTCGATGCGCTCGACGGCGTGGATGACGAGGCCTTCAACAGGTTTCTTCGGGGCATTCGCTTTGGGGACCAGGGCCACACTGAAACCGAGCTTGGCAGCTTCCTTCAACCGCTCCTGGCCGCGTGGCGCCGGTCGCACTTCGCCTGCCAGCCCGACCTCGCCGAAGGCAAAGAAACCCTTGGGCAGCGCCTTGCCGCGCAGGCTGGAACTGATCGCCAGCAGCACCGCCAGGTCGGCAGCGGGTTCGCTGATGCGCACGCCTCCGACGGCGTTTACGAAAACATCCTGGTCCATGCAGGCAACGCCCGCATGGCGGTGCAACACGGCCAGCAGCATCGCGAGTCGGTCTCGGTCCAGGCCGACCGAAAGCCGCCTCGGAGAGGGGCCGCCGCTGTCTACCAGTGCCTGGATTTCAACCAGCATCGGGCGTGTGCCTTCCAGCGTCACCAGCACGCAACTACCGGGTACTGCCTGCGCATGCTGGCTCAGGAAGATGGCGCTCGGATTGGAGACGCCCTTGAGACCCTTCTCGGTCATGGCGAAGACGCCGATCTCGTTGACAGCGCCAAAGCGGTTCTTGATCGCGCGCACCAACCGAAACGCGCTGTGCGTATCGCCCTCGAAATAGAGCACGGTATCAACCATGTGCTCCAGTACGCGCGGCCCGGCCAGCGTGCCCTCTTTGGTGACGTGGCCGACCAGCACGATGCACGTCGCCCGGCCTCGGGCGACCCCGTCAGTGCGTCCGCTGGCTTTGGCGTAGCGCGTCAAATGCGCCGCGCACTCGCGCACCTGCGCCACCGAGCCAGGCGCCGAGGTCAACTGGTCGGAGTAAACGGTTTGAATCGAGTCGATCACCGCAATGTCGGGCCGCGTCGCCTCCAGTGTCGCCAGAATCTTCTCCAACTGGATCTCGGCCAGCACTTTGACGCCGGAGTGGTTCAGCCCGAGACGGCGCGCGCGCAGCGCAACCTGCGCTCCGCTTTCTTCGCCGGTCACGTACAAGGTGTCTTGTCCGCTGCGTTGCAGCGAATCCAGGGCCTGGAGCAGCAAGGTTGATTTGCCAATGCCGGGGTCGCCGCCAATCAGCACGACGCCGCCTTCGACGATGCCACCCCCCAGCACCCGGTCCAACTCCTCGTGGCCGGTGGGCGTGCGCTGCATGTCAGTCGCATCGATCTCACCCAGAATGGCGACCTCAGCTGTCGTGGCCAGGGAACTGAAGCGGTTCTTGCTGGGCGCAGTGCTTTCCGGCACTGACTCCAGCAGTGTGTTCCAAGCGTTGCAGCTCGGGCACTTGCCCAGCCACTTCGGGCTGACGCCGCCGCAGTCGGAGCAGACGTAAACGGTTTTTTCCTTGGCCATGG